>JAJXZM010000561.1 GCA_021780055.1 Acidobacteriota bacterium | reverse complement strand
TATGACCCTAGAACGCCTCCATGGCGTTGCCGATTCTGGTTCCTACCGGCTCTCACTCGATAACGACATTGAAATGTCCGGCATGGTTGACGTATTCTCATGGCCCGAAACAAGGTCGGAATCAGGATAACGGGGAAAGGATCAACCGGGAATGAAGTATCGTTATTCACGTAGAGAATTCGTGCGAAAAGCCTCACTCGCTCCTCTGGAGCTCTCAGCGCTGGCCTGGCTTTCAAAATCGCCTTCGGGTTTGGCAGTACCGGACGGCAGTGAGTCGCTGTGGGGCTCGTTCGTCAAGCCGCCTGATGATGGGCGTATCATGATGCGCTGGTGGTGGTTCGGGCCCGCGGTGACGCACGGGGAATTGGAGCGGGAAATACGCGCAATGAAAGAGGGCGGCATTGGCGGGTTTGAAATCTTGCCAGTCTATCCGCTGGCGCTTGATGATCCTGCTCGTGGGATTCGTAATCTGCCTTATCTTTCGGACGGCTTTTTGGGTGCCTTGCGGTTCGTCAATCAGAAGGCTCAGGATTTGGGAATGCGGCTCGACCTCACGCTTTGCACCGGGTGGCCTTACGGGGGCAGCAAAGTTCCGGTAAATCAGGCGGCGGGCATGCTGCGGGTTGTGCGGGTGGAGCTTTCGGATGAGGACGACTCCGCTCCCACCCCCAGCCTTGAAGCTGGTGAGTCGCTGATTGCGGCTTGGGCTGTCAAAAACGATCATGAGCAACTTTCAGGAACCAGTGTGCAGGAATTGACAGACCTGAGCGGCCCCCGCGTGAAGGCATCTGGCCGACAATTTCATACCGTGGTGTTCTTTATTTCCAGCCGGACTGGCCAGCAGGTGAAGCGCGCCGCCGTCGGAGCCGAAGGTTTTGTGATTGATCACTACGATGCCACGGCTGTCACTGCCTATTTGCGATCTACCGGAGACCGCCTGATGCAGGCGTTTGGGTCGAGACGGCCTTACGCAGTTTTCAGCGACAGCCTTGAAGTCTACAGGTCCAACTGGACCCCGGATCTGCTGGAAGAGTTTCGCCAACGCCGAGGCTATGATCTCAAGCCGCACCTGCTGGCGCTGGTGGGAGACGCAGGCGCTGAGACTTCGGCTGTCCGCTGTGATTGGGGCCATACCCTTACTGACCTTGCCAACGATCACTACCTTGTGGCGCTTCGAGAGTGGGCAAATCGAAACGGCACGCGCCTTCGTTGCCAGGCTTATGGCGAGCCGCCGGTTACCCTGTCGAGCAACAGGCTGGTGGACCTTCCGGAGGGCGAAAACCCCGACTGGCGAGGTCTCAGCCCCGCGCGGTGGGCCTCCTCGGCAAGCCACCTGTACGGCAAGCCCGTGACTTCGGCGGAGACTTGGACCTGGATTCATTCTCCTGCCTTCCGGGCGACGCCGCTGGACCTGAAGGCCGAAGCCGATCGCAACTTCCTTCAGGGCATCAACCAGATTGTCGGCCACGGCTGGCCCTACTCGGCGCCAGAAGCTGGCGAACCGGGGTGGCGTTTTTATGCGGCTGGCGCGTTGAATGATCACAACCCGTGGTGGCCGGTGATGCCGGACCTCGCTCTTTACCTGCAACGAATGTGCTTCCTGCTCCGCCAGGGCAAGCCTGCGAACGACATTGGCGTGTACCTTTCTAACAGCGACGCGTGGGCGCGCTTCACTGCTCACAATAATCCATCGGTCAATCAGGTGCTTGCTGATCTGCTGGGGCAGAACGTACTGCCTGCCATTCTCGATTCCGGCTTCAATTTCGATTTCATCGACGATGAGGCAATCCAGCTTGTCGGGACGCCCTATCGAGCGATAGTAATGCCAGGCGTTGAACGGATTCCTTTGGGCGTCTACCAGAAACTCAGAGACTATGCTCATCGGGGAGGCCTTCTGATTGCAACCCGCCGCAAACCCGGCCTTGCGCCCGGCTTGCTGGAGGGCAAACGCGACGGCGAGGGAATTCAGGCCATTTCACGCGAATTGTTTGAGGCGGAAAGCGCGCGGTGCCTTTTTGTTCAAAACGAAGCGGACCTCGGCCCCTCTCTCCTTAAGAAGCTGACTCCGGACGTTGAATTGAATCCTAAAGTGCCGGAAATTGGTTTTATCCGCCGCAAGCTTGAATCCGGCGATATCTATTTTCTGGCCAACACCAGTAACCAGACTCACCATGTCGAAGCCGCTTTCCGGGTGAAGAACGTATCGGCAGAACGATGGGACCCGTTCACCGGAACCAAATTGGCCGCCACATGGAGCAAGGCTTCTGACGGGCGCATCACGGTGCCCTTGCACCTTGAACCGTATGAATCGGCGGTTCTGGTCTTCTCCAATTCCTCAGTTTCGCCTGACCCAACACCCTCCAAACCGGATAGCTTGCCAGCCCCCTTCGATTTAAGCCGCGACTGGAAGGTGAGTTTCCCGGGAACGGGAAAATCTTTCCAGATGGATCGGCTGCGTTCCTGGACGGAATTGGAAGGCCTTCGCTATTTCTCCGGCCAGGGCGTTTATGAGAAAGCCGTGCGCGTTCCGGACACCATGCTCAAACCCGGAGCGAAGGTCTATCTGAATTTCGGCAAGGGCGTTCCCATCACGCCGCATCATCGCCAGAATGGCACGCAGGCGTGGATTGAAAGCCCTGTGCGAGAGGCGGCGGTGGTTTATATCAATGGCCATCGTGCGGGGTCCGTGTGGCGCCCACCCTACGAGCTTGAAATCAGCACGCTTCTCCACTCAGGGACGAACGATTTTCGGATCGTGGCCGGGAACCTTGCGATCAATGAAATGGCAGGGAAATCGTTGCCCGACTACAGGCTCCTCTACGACCGCTACGGCAAGAGGTTTGAACCTCAGGACATGGATAACCTTCAACCGCTGCCTTCCGGCTTGCTGGGACCCATCACCCTGGTCGCGCGTTGAGGCAAAGGGGCGCACGCATGGCGTGGGTTCTCCTGGTAATATGGGGCTGATTTTCTGGCGACCTTGTAGCCCCCTGAAAGGCTTCGGTTCGTTCTTTCGGCTATTATTTGTTTTCAACAACATGGCCCGCTTCGTTTTTAGGTTCGTTTTAGGTTCGTTTTTTCAACAGCCACGTGTTTTCAACAACTTCTCCGCTTCGTTTTCAGGTTCGTTCCGGTTCGTTTTTCAAAAAAGGTATTCTTTTTTATTTCTTCTGCTCTAAAACCGGCGAAAAAGCCATTTTCTTTCCCGAGATGTTCCATTTTCATCGCAGTGCGTTTGCCTGCCGCTATCACAAGGGCCGTAGCGCCATCGAGCGGACCGTGAGTTACAAAAACAACCCGCCATTCCGCGCCCGAGTGCGTCAACATACGAATTGTAGCCTTGCGGATTTTGCCTGGCTACCTTGCAATCCCCGTCCCGTCCAGCCCCAGCAACGGTTCAAGGCTACCACGCTAGCCCACGAAAGTCAAGCAAATTCGCGCGCGGAAGAGGGGCTGCTCGCATGGCTGCGTTCAGGAAATTGTTTATCTCGCAAAACTGTCGCTTGACAGGGCACTCGGCAGGGAAGTATAAATGCGCGCAGATTAACGTAAGAGAAATCTAATTTTCCGCACGTCGAGGGTTTTCGACGCATGGTTGCCTTTTTCTTAGCCGGTAATGATCCTCATATAGTTTTTAGGAGGACAAGGAATTCACCCTTGGCTGCGCATCGGAGCGCGCAATGTCATCCTGTTACCCACAGCAATCTTTCAGGTTCCTGTTCGTGTCCCTGCTTTTTCTCGCCTTCGTTTCAGGCCCCCTGAGCAGCGCCGCCCTGGCGCAAAGCTACGTCTTTGGCACCGGCTCGTTTGCGGTTACAGGGTATGCCCCCGGCGCCATGGTTTCCGCCGATTTCAACCATGACGGCAAGCTCGATCTCGCGGTCGCCAACCAAAACGGGCTCTCGCCAAGCATGGTTTCAGTTCTACTCGGCAAACCGGACGGGTCGTTCGCTGCGAAAGTTGATTACGGCTTCGGATCTGTGTATTCCGGTTCGATTCCGAGTTGCATCGCGGTTGGAGACTTTAACGGAGACGGGAACCCGGACCTCGTCGTAGGCCTCACGACTCAACCAACCATTGTGATTTTCCTGGGCAAGGGCGACGGGACCTTCCAGGCGCCTACAAATTTCCAGATTACATCTGTGACCTCCTTGTCGGGCGTTGCCACCGGAGATTTCAATCACGACGGCAAGATGGACCTGGCCGTTGCCGATGCGAGCGCCAGCGACGGAATGGTCACAATCTTCCTTGGCAACGGCGACGGAACATTCCAACCCGGCGTGAATTATGCGACTGGCGGTTCGAATTCCATCATCGCTGCGGATTTCAACAACGACGGCAACCTGGACCTGGCGGTGGGAGGACCGTACTTGAGTACGGGCGCAGTCGTCTCCGTGCTCCTGGGCAACGGCGACGGGACCTTTAAACCTTACGTTTCAGCTTCGGTGCCCGGCGTCGGCACCGTTGTCGTCGCGGCAGGTGACCTGAATGGTGATGGCAAACTCGACCTGGTTGCAGCCACTGCTATGAACACCCAGGGAGGTGTCGATGTTCTGCTCGGCAATGGAGACGGAACCTTCCAGACGGCAGTCACCTACTCGGACTCCCTGGCAAACGACTGGACCGATGCTGTCGCCATCGGGGATTTTGATGGTGACGGGATTCCCGACGTTGCGGCCGCGAATAACGGCGGAAATGACGTCTCCATTTTCAAGGGAAACGGTGATGGGACGTTCCAGAATCCAGTCCATTACGGCGCGGGAATCCAGCCAGAAGGATTGATTGTGGGAGATTTCAACTCCGATGGACACCCGGATCTTGCTGCCACCGGCGGATACGTGAACGGTTATGTCACCGTCCTTTTAGGAATGGGCGGCGGGGCCTTTACAAGCTCGACAAACTACACAACGCAAGAAGCAGCCAATGTGGTTCTAACCGGCGACTTTAATGGCGATGGCAATCTGGACATTGCTGCAGCAGGTTCCTCCTCCACAGGGTCGGTTTCCGTGTTGCTGGGTAAGGGCGATGGAACGTTCCAGAACCACATTGACACGCCTGTGGGCCCATATCCACTCTACATGGCCGCCGGGGATTTCAACCGCGACGGGAAGCTGGACTTGGTGGTAACGAACACGCCTCCGCTCTCGAGTGGTGGTCAACTCTCGGTCTTGCTCGGGAACGGAGACGGTACATTCCGTGATGTACAAGATATTTCCCTAGCCTCTATAGCCGGTAATATCGTTGTAGCAGACTTCAACAACGACGGGAACCTCGATCTTGCAACAACGTTGCAGAGTGTCAGTGGGATTTCCGTTTTCCTCGGCAATGGCGACGGCACCTTTGCCGCGCCCGTTCAGGTCCCCTCAGGGGCAACCCTTGATTACGGCCCGGTATTCACGGCGGATTTCAACAACGACGGCAACACCGACCTGGTCTGCAACAATAGCGGTGGGTCCATCTCGATCTTTCTGGGTAACGGCAACGGAACGTTCCAGCCTGCAACAACCGTCTTCTCCGGTTATTCCCTGGTCACTGTGGGCGATTTTAATGGCGACGGCAAGGCCGACCTCCTTCTTAACTTAGGAGCCAACCTCTATGTCGCCCTGGGCAACGGCGATGGCACATTCCAGGCCCCTTCCGCCCCCACTTATGTACCCGCGATTCTCGGGACCAGTTCTGGAATCACCGGCGACTTTAACGACGACGGCAATCTGGATGTTACCGTCGGGCCGTTATCAATTTTGTTGGGAAAAGGTGACGGCACCTTTGGCAACCGGATCGATTATTTGGCTGACAACAGCCCTCAAGAACCCGCGGCAGGAGATTTTAACGGTGACGGCAGCCTGGATATCGTTGGGCCAGCCGTAGGTGGCGTATCTGTCTTCCTCAGTTCGCCCGTCGTGGCACTCGATCCGGGAATGTTGGTGTTTGCAGACCAGCCCGTGGGAACTGCCAGTTCCGCCCAGGACGTGACTGTGAGCAATTCGGGCAGCGCGCCTCTCTCCATCGCGAGCATTTCCACCGGCAGCGACTTCTCGCAAACCAACACCTGCGGGACCAAGCTTGCTCCGGCGGCGAATTGCCAGGTGAGCGTTACGTTTACGCCCACATCCGGCGGCCTGCTTTCCGGAGAAGTGACCCTTGACGATAACGCGCCCGGCAGCCCGCAAATTGCGGCGCTTTACGGCACGGGAATTCCGCCCACGGCGGGTGTATCACCCACGAGTCTCAGTTTTTCAGTCGTCGACATTGGCGCAACCAGCGCGACGCAGGCGGTAACCCTTTCAAATACCAGCCTCGCGGTGCTCACCATTTCAAGCATCACCACCAGCGGAGATTTTGGTCAGACCAACAACTGCGGTGGCACGCTGGCCGGCGGGGCAAGTTGCACCATCAACGTGACCTTCACGCCCACCGTATCAGGCAGCCGCTCAGGCACGCTGAGCATTGCCGACAATGCCACCGCCAGCCCGCAGACAGTGGCTCTTTCAGGGACTGGAAATCTGTCAGCTGTAGGTGTTTCACCCACCAGCCTGAGCTTTTCGGGCGTTGATGTCGGCGCGACGAGTGCAGCGCAAGCGGTGACGCTGTCGAATTCCAGTGGCGGGGTGCTCACTATTTCAAGCATCAGCGTCAGCGGTGATTTTGCGCAAACCAACAATTGTGGCAGCTCGCTGGCAAACAAGACCACTTGCACCATCAACGTGACGTTCACACCCACAACGGTGGGCAGCCGATCAGGCACTCTAACAATTGCCGACGACGCCAGCAACAGCCCGCAAACGGTGGCGCTGTCGGGCTCGGGTGGAGACTTCACTCTCAGCGTGGCTTCCGGATCTTCGTCGAGCGCCAGTGTTTCGGCGGGAGGGACCGCCAGCTATTCACTGACGCTGGCGCCCGAAGGCGGGTTCAATCAGGCCGTTGCGCTGGCCTGCAGCGGCGCACCTGCCAAGGCCACGTGCACCGTTTCGCCCGCCTCGGACACGCTCGACGGATCAAACCCCGCTACGGTGAAGGTTACTGTTACAACGGGGGCGGCTTCGATGCTGCCGCCTCCGGAAAATCCCATACCGCCTTCAATTCCCTGGCCAGGCGTGCTGGCGCTGGGCTCGCTGGGCCTGCTGGCCCTGGCCCTGCGTTGCAAGCTCAGCTCACAGACTGGCGGGCAGCGGCGTCTCCGCTGGGGAATTCTAGCCGCAACGCTACTGCTGGCCGCGGGGCTGGCGGCGTGTGGAGGAGGCGGTGGTGGAGGAAGCAGCAGTTCCGCTACGCCGACAAATCCCGGCACGCCGACAGGAACATACACTCTGAATGTAACCGGCACTTCCGGCAGCCTCAGCCATTCCCAGTCGCTGACTCTGACTGTGAATTGAGTGTTCAAAAAGAGATCGGTCAGGCTTTCGGGTGGGTGCGGTCGTAGACTTCGATCAATTTGTTGATGGAGACCTGGGTGTAGCGCTGCGTGGTGGCGAGGCTTTTGTGGCCCAGCATTTCCTGGATGGCGCGGAGGTCGGCGCCTTCGGCCAGCAGGTGCGAGGCGAAGGCATGGCGCAGCGAATGTGGGCTGACTTTCACATTCACACCGGACCCGTAGGTTCTGACGTAGCGCTTGAGAATGCGGTCAACGGAACGCGTGGTCAGCCGCTGGCCGTAAACATTGAGGAACAGCGCCGTGCTGCCCGTGCGGGTTTCGTGCAGCAGGCGTTCGCGCGCGGGGAGATATGCCTCAAGCGCGCCCTTGGCCTTTGAGCCGAAGGGAACAATCCTTTCCTTGTCGCCCTTGCCGCGAACCAGAACGAAAGCGTCGCCGAAGTTGACGCTCCGCAGATCGAGCCCGGCCAGCTCGCTGACGCGCAGCCCGGAAGCGTAAAGCATTTCCAGGATGGCGCGGTCCCGCAGGATGGACGGTTCGCCGTTCTTTGCCGCCTCGGCCACGCAGTCGAGGAAAGTGTTCATCTCTTCCTCGGTCATGATGCGGGGAAGCTTCTTTTCGAGCTTGGGCGTTGAAACGCCGGCCGCAGGGTTTTCAGCAATCAGGCGTTCCCTGGCGAGAAATTTGAAGAATGCCCGGATGGCCGCCAGCTTGCGCGCAATGGACGACTTTTGTTCCTGCAGCTGAAACAGGTGCGACAGGAAGGCACGAATCCGGAGCGCGTTCACCGCGTTCACATCCACCGTAGCTCCCTTGTCTTTCCCGGCCAGAAAGTCGCGGAACTGGACAAGGTCGCTGTGATAGTTGCGCACGGTGTGCGGTGAAGCGTTGCGCTCGTATTTCAGATACTGGATGTAACGCTCGATCAGGTCGTTCATAAGACCGATTTTACGCCTTTACATTCCTTCAAGGGCTCGATTTGGGGTCTCAAATACAATTACAGAAATACAGGGGTTCTTCGCTGCGCTCAGAATGACATATTGGCCCTTGTTAGCGTCCGGTCGGCAGACACCGGCGCCACAACCTCCAGCCACGGCTGCAAATCCTGGAGCGCCCGCTCGCACTGCTTT
>JAJXZM010000553.1 GCA_021780055.1 Acidobacteriota bacterium | reverse complement strand
CAGTGGGATGATCACCGAAGGCAGAATCTTTGCAGCATCGGGTCCGCGCTGGGTACCGGGGCGGATGTACGCGCGCAAAGAAAGACTGAGGCGTGGGCAGGTGGCCGGGTCGCCGGTACAGGCCGGAATCATGTCCGTTGAAATTGAGAAGCATTTGCCGTTCGTCAGCGACCCGAGGCCTTTGCAGTCGCGGGTGAAATAGTAAACAAAAAACTGCTGAGCATTTGTAATGTCCGGGGCAAACTCAAGTGCGGTGCCAAACAACAATTTATTGGACACATCGCCGACGCCTTCAAACAAGTAGGAGTTATTGATACCAATGCTTACGTAGGTTGCGTTGGTGGTCTCAGTGCTGAGTGGGCCGATCATGGCATAAACCTCTCCCTCATCCAGGGAAAGTTTCGGCGACATCTCATAGATGGTGTCCTGGGTGTCAGCAAGGCAATTCATTCCCACCGGGGTACACTCCGGGCCGACGAGGGACATCCGAGGCTGTTGCATGTTCAGAGTCGTCAGTGGGCAATTCGGACCGGTACAAGGTTGGCCCCATTTCGCGCTGACAAGTGAGACAAGCTGGCCAAGCTGCGGCTGCAGTTGGGTTTCATCCCAGGCGGTCCGGCTTTCAAGGGTAACTGCGGGATAGGGCTCAGGAGCCCGGCTGGTGTACGTGTACCTGACGCGCAGCACGATCATGGGCAGGTCAGTTCTCCACGCGGTTGAGCGGGTGCCGATGCCTCCACCATCATCGGGTTCGGCATACCGCATGGCGGCTGCAAAGTCATCGGCATCTTCACCAAGCCCGATGGTTATGCCGCTCTCCGCAGTGGAAGGGATCTTCTCGGTAAAAATGTCATGGTCGTCGATCTGCAGGCTGTGGAAGGCATTCCGGACCCCTTCGTCCACCAGCTTGTCGGGCGTAATAATGAAGTAGCGCATCTCGTCAAAGGCGCGGCCCGACTGTCTCTCAATCACCACGTTATTGATGCTGTTGCTCAGGCTGGAGATCAGCTGGATGCGCTCGTCATTTTTGGGCACTTCTGCGAAAAATATACCGAGTAAGTTGTGGAGGTTCTCATAGACGAAATCGTATTGGTCGCTGTCTGTTTTGTAGGTTCCCTTGTGGGTAAACTGGTAAGTCTGCAACCCGAAATAGCCCGCCGAAGGGGGAAGCTGGGCCAGAATAACAATCGCTTCGCGAGGATCAAATCGGAAGCTCGAACTGTACCCCTTCCTCGTCAATCCGAACGCGCTTATAGTGGCGGGATCCACAAACTCATCACGCCAGAAGGGCACTGTGGGCAGAATGTACGGCGCGGCGGGATTGTTGGCGTAGCATGACTTCATGACGTCAAAGGAATACGGGCAGTCGTCCGTGGTGTAGAGCCTGAAATATCCACGGCCCACCTCAAAGCCTCTTTGACGTAGCACGTGCTCAAGATTCCGGGCCGTGCTCTCAAGCGCCGCTGGGACCTGATTCACAGATATAGGACTCTTCGGAAAGGCCACCGCTGCCATACTGAGCAACACACAACCCAAAGCAACCCAACACTTGTTCCTCATCGGCGTTCTCCTTATGTACAGATCTTTCGATAGGGATGCAGGAAGACAGGCAGATGAATGACAAGGGACAGCGCTGGTTCAAATCCGATAAGCATTGCAGGCAGATCTCCATGCTGAGACTCGCTCAGATCACCGAACATCTTCAAAACGCCGTTCCTGGAGCCGGAACCGGCTCCGAGACACACCGCACCATGCAATTACAAGCGGCAGATATAACCAACGCTACCAGTGCCGGGCTCTGGGGTCGGTGCTCTCCGTCACACCCTCGGGTGATTCCAAAGCAAGTAGGAAGTAGCGCACCTCAAAAACGGAGGACCGCGCTTGTATCTTCTCCATCAATGAGAGAAAACAGGTTTCGATGAGCGGCAAGGTGGCGCCGTGAAGCCGCCGCTACAGGAATTTGCCAGACGATTGCCCCCAGATAGGTTGGGGCGCCAGCCGGGCTGAAGGCCAGCCCTGCTGAAAAGATCTTGCAGGCCCTCAAACCGGGGGGGCCATCCATGAGCAAAAATAACCACTCGGCAAAATGTCGGGTAAAGTAATATAAATTCTTCTTGGTCCAGATTAGCTTCAAGCACATTCTCGCTTTCGAATTCTGTGACGGAGCAGCCATTTCAACATGAAGATCATTGTGATTGGTTACGGGCGGGTGGGTTCGCAGTTCATCAAGAAAGTGGACAAGCAAGCGCATCAGGTGGTGGTGATCGACAAGGAGCGTTCGGTGCTGGAGCGCGGCGCGCCGCCCGAGGGCGTCCAGTTCCTTTACGGCAACGCCATTGATGAAGACCTGCTGCGCGACGCCGGCGCCGAAAGCGCGGACATCATGCTGGCCCTGACCCGGGATGAAAACACCAACCTGATGCTGGCCCAGATGGCGCGTGTGATCTTTAATGTGCCTCGCGTGGTCGCCATTGTTTACGACCCCGACCGCGAATCGTATTTCCACGAGGCGGGCATTGAGACGCTGGCCATTACGGCGGCCGGCGCGGACCTGCTGACCGCGGGGCTGACGGGCGCCGCGATCAAGTCCTTTGCCTCGGCACGGGCGCTGCGCCCGGTGCCGGCGACGGCGCCAAGGGTAGGCCAACGCGCGCTGGAAGCGCACGACGGATCTTTCTACGTGCTGGTGGTGGGCGGAGGACTGGTGGGCTACTACCTGGCGCGCTCGCTGATGAAGAGCGGCCACGAAGTCACCATCATTGAAAGAAACCGCAACACCTACAACATGATCTCGCAGCAGATTGATTGCCCGGTGGTGCTGGGCGAGGGTTCTTCGGTTGAAGTGCTGGAACATGCCGGGGCCGCGCGGGCCGACATCCTGTGCTCAGTAACCAACCACGACGACGATAACCTGATCAGTTGCCAGATGGCCAAGTTCCGATTTGGCGTTCCCAAGACCATCGCGCGCGTCAAGAACCCAAAGAACGAGCCGGTGATGCGGCGGCTCGGCGTGGATATCACGGTAAGCGCCACGGCCACCATGTTCAACGTGGTCCGCAACCTGGTGCCGCAGGCTACCGTGTTCAGCGTGGCCAACCTGGCCTCGTGCCCCGGAGGCGTTCTGGAATTCCGCGTGACCGAGCGCTCAAAGCTGGCGGGCAAAAAAGCGAAGTCGCTGCTGCTGCCGCCCGGCTGCAAAATCATCAGCATCGTTCGCGGCGGGGAAGCGCTAACGCCAACGGATTCAACCGTCTTTCAGACGGGCGATACGCTTTTGAGCTTCGCACCGCAGGCGCAGGAAGCAGCCGTTCGAGAGCTGCTGCTGAAAAGCTGACGGCCCGCGTTGAAAAATGGCGCGTCACGAACTGCCTGCCTAAGAAATCCAATTTTCAAATGCATCGCAAGGAGAAAAAAGTGAGTCCACATTCGCACGAACAGGATGACCGCCATGGCGCGCGCCAGCCGGAACGCTTCAATCCCGAGCGCGCCGCGCGGCTGGATGATCCCGCGCGGTTTGAATATCTGCCGCCAAAGGAAGTGGCAGAGCTGCTGGATATTCCGGCGGGCGGCACGCTGCTCGATTTCGGAACCGGCACCGGAACCTATGCGATCGAAATCGCCAGGCTGCGTCCCGATGTTGAGGTGATTGCGTTCGATGAGCAGCCGGAAATGCTCGGGCTGATGCGGGCCAAACAGGCCGCAGCGGAACTTGCAAATCTGAAGCCCGCGCTTCCGTCCGATATCGCCGCTTACAAAGGAAAGATTGACCGCGTGCTGGCGCTGAACGTTCTGCACGAACTGGGCGACGAGGCGTTGCGAAGCCTGAAGTCCTTGCTGAAAGATAATGGAGTGGCGCTCTTCATTGACTGGAACGCAGATGCCGAGCGCCCGGGCGGGCCGCCCGCAGATCATCTCTACTCACCCGCCGGAGGCCGTCAAAGATTGGAGCAGATGGGGTTCACCGTACGGAGCGAAAAATTGTTTCCCTATCATTATTCAATCCTTGCGGACTGAACAACCAGCGGGAGACGATCTGTTCAGGCGTTTTTGCGCCGTCCAAATCAGCCGTAACATGTTGATACACCATAATATAGCTACATCCGCTCTGGAACCTCGATGCCCATCAGGCCGAGCGTCTGGGTTAGTGTCCGCTCTACAATATGGACAAGGTATAGAAGGAAATTCTGGCGGGCCGAATCCGGCTCGTGCAGGATGTGGAACCGGTGGTAGAAGTTGTTGAAAGCCTGCGCTAAGCGGAAAGCGTACTTGGCAACAGCGGCAGGTTCGGTAGTTGAAATGGCCTGGTCAGCCACCATCTCCAACTGAGCCGTAAGCACAGCCAACTCCCAGAACGCAGTTACATCATCACCTGCGAAAAACCTGCTCAATTCGGATTGCTCCACCTTCTCTGTAAGCGACTCGAGTGCGAAGCCTTCATGATCAGCCACGTACTTGCGGAAGATGTTGCGCGCGCGGACGATGGTGTATTGCAGGTACGGGCCTGTTTCACCTTCGAACGCCAGCGCCTCTTTGAAGTCAAAAGTGATAATCACATGGCAGGAGAATTTGAGCAGGAAGTAGCGCAGCGCGCTCACGGCAATCATGCGTCCGTAGGCTGCCTGCTCGGCAATGTCTGGAGTCATTTCGCGCGCGCGTACTTCTTCCGCAGCTTTGGCGACCAGCATATCGATCAGGTCATCGGCTTTCAGTCCCAGGCCCTTGCGACCGGAGACTTCAACGTAGCTGCGCTCCAAATCTTCCGGGCGAAGCTCGTAGCCCATCTCCTGCGCGCAGGCCGGCGACAGGCCGACAACTTCATAAGCAAAGTGGTGCAGATGTTCGGCTTGATCGTGAAATCCGAGAGCGCGGAAGGCTGCGGCGACAATGTTCTGAAGATATGCCTGGCGGGAATCGATTACCGCATAGGCTTCCGACGCATGGCCGAATTCCGGAGCGCCGGGTTGCGCTTCCTTGCCGGTGTGCCAGACTGTTTTGCCGTCGGCGTAGCGATAGAACGGCGCATAGGAAAAGTCTTTCCCCAGGAGGCCAAACTTCCACATGTGATAGGCAATGTCCTTGCCCACATACGTCACGGTCCCGTTCGAACGCACAATGATCTTGACATCGTCGGCCGATTCTTCCTCGGCGTTTTCCCCTTCGGAATCTCCGAGGTCCATCACCCAGCAGCCCGAGTTTTTTCCAGCCGTTTCAAAGCGGATCGCGCCAATTTCCTTCATTCGCTCGAACGCGCTCTTCCAGAAATCGAGACGCAGAATCTCGCTTTCCTCCACCAGCACGTCGTAGCGTACGTTGATGCGCTGCATGGTTTCGAGGTGCAGTTTGACGATGGCGGTCGAGATCAAGCGGGCCATTTCGGCCGCCTCGCCCTCGTCTTCTTCGATAGCCTTAAGCGTCGCGGCACGGAGTTCTTTGTCGCCGCTTTCGGCGTAGAAGTTGGAAACGCGCGCGTAGAGATCCCAGCAGTAGTAATCAAAACGGACGTCCTTGTTTTCAATCAGGGCACGGACTTCCGCCACAGCCTTCTTCTCTATGTGTTGGAAACCGACCACGACATCCGCAACTTGCACGCCGGTGTTGTCAATGTAGTTCTGGGTCTCAACGTTGTGCCCGCGGAAACTCAACAGGCGCACAAAGGTATCGCCCAGCACGGAGTTGCGCAGATGCCCAATGTGCGCCGCTTTATTGGGGTTGATGCTGGTATGCTCGACAAGAACTTTGCCCGGGTGAACGCCTTCAGCGAGGCCGGGGAAGGTCCGCAACTGAAACAGCGCCGCCGCGAGCACTGCACGGTCCAGGTGGAAATTCAGATAGCCCGCGCCGGCAACACTGACGCGCTCCACGCCTTCGATCGGAATCAGCAGTCCGGACAGTTGTTCGGCAATCTTTCGTGGCGGCTGGCGCAGCTTTTTTGCCAGTTCAAAGCTGGCAGCAATCGAAAGATCGCCCAGTTCCGGCCGCGGCGGAAAATCAAACGCTGGGTCGCCAACTTCCAGGTTAAAAACACTCTTGACTGTTTCCCGATACTTCTGCCGAATCCTGCTTTGAATTTCCAAATACAAGTTGATTTTCCTAACCGGGAAGGACGGGGACGGTGTCCACTTGTCCCCGCTCACCCACTGTCAATGGTCCTGCCTGATGCTTAAGCTGGAGATTATACCAAATGCCTTCAATGTCCTCGTTGACCAACGCATAAGATTCGCCTAAATTCAACATTGATCCAGGTCAGGCAAGGGAGCAGACGTGCAAGCAGAAATCCATAAATGGGTCGGACTTCTATGGATGGGTTTTCTGGTGCTGTGGTTCAGCGCAGCATTCGTTCAGAAGCGGACGGTGCGCAGAGAGTCGGCTGCATCTCGTCTGAGCTACCTATCTGTGGCCATCGCAGCAGCCCTCTTAATGACATACCATAAGGTGGGTTCAGAATTCCTTTCCAGACCCTTTGTTCCAGAGACCCTTTCTTACGCCTTGCTCGGGCTTGGCCTGACCATTGCGGGGTTTGCTTTTGCCATCTGGGCCCGTGTCCATCTCGGCCGTAACTGGAGCGGAACTGTCACGATCAAGAAAGACCACGAACTCATCCAGAAAGGCCCCTACGCCTTGGTGCGCCATCCTATCTACACCGGCGCGCTGCTGGCACTGCTGGGAACTTCAATCGTCTTCGGCGAGACGCGTTGGTTGCTGGGATTCGCTCTGGCAGTTCTTGCCCTCAGGCTGAAATCGCTCAGAGAGGAGCAGTTTATGACGGAACAGTTCGGCGCCGAATACGCGGATTACAGGCGGAAGGTTAAGGGACTGGTTCCGTTTGTCTGGTAAGGCACGGCGGGTCTGCAGTTGTCGCGAAGAAGTTGCGCATTGACCCCGTGAACGGCTGCTTGGTCGGGAGGGTTTGTCCTCCACTGGGAATCAGCCTGATACAAAACAGGAGATGAGTTTCGTCTATCTCGGCGGGCCATAACGTCCCCGTTGCATTCAGGTGTATAATCTCATGCAGCCCCAACAATGTGTCTAAGCTGTTGCGAGCGGGCGCGAGGGATTAAGATGCAAAGCGGTGTGCGCCGGTACGTAACCGTCCTGGCGGTTTTTTTCGCCCTTGGATTCGGGATTGCCATTGGCGCGCTTATTTCCCACGGTGCCCACGCCGCGCGCCCGGCAGACGCCTCCGCCGAACCCCAGCCACTGGCCGATCCCTCGCCAGTCGAATTGTCAAACAGCTTCGCGCGCGTTGCCCAGCAAATCGAACCAGCCGTCGTCAACATCACCACGGAAACGACTGTGCGCATTTCGGGGCGCGGATTCGGATCGCAGGAACACCAGTGCTACGGCTCAGCTCTGGAACTGGAACAGGACGAGCGGTTTGGGAGTGGTCTTCGGTCCCTCCGCCGGTTTCACGTTGCCGAACTCGGCGATCCGCGGTCCTGACGCCTCGTGGATCAGTCGCGATCGTTGGTTGTCGTTGTCACTGGACGATCGTGCCCGATTCTCGCACCTCGCGCCGGACTTCGTTACGGAAGTCCGCTCTCCTTCGGATTCGGTTCCCGATCTGCGGAGGAGAATGCGAGAGTACATCGATCAAGGCGTTCGCCTGGCCTGGCTGATCGACCCGATCAATCAAGTCGTGGAAGTCTACCGTCCTGGTGAAACTGTTGAAGTGCTGGACCGGCCCGCGACGCTCTCTGGAGAAGACGTCTTGCCCGGATTTGTGCTCGATCTAAAGGGGATCATCGACGACTGAGGGAGAAGAGGGGGCGGATCATGACCGTCGAGACCGAGACACGACCAGTTCGTCGCACGGAGGGCGTGGCGAAGTTCCGCCCGCGGCGGATCGGTCCGCGCTCGGCCGGCATCCGCATGACAGCGGAGGAGTTCGACGCACTGCCGGAAGAACGATTCGATGATCGCTACAAATACGAGATCATTCGTGGAGTGTTGATCGTGTCTCCTCCGGTAGGCGACGCCGAAGCCGATCCCAACGATGAACTGGGCCACCTCCTGCGGACCTATCAAGCAACGAGCCCCGGTGAGCAGGCGCTCGACAAGACCATGCCGGAACGATACGTCCCCGGCACTCCGAATCGCCGCCGCTGCGATCGCGCCATATGGGCTGGTCTCGGGCGTCTGCCGGACACGCAGCACGATGCCCCTGCGATCGTCGTGGAGTTCGTGTCGTCCTCGCGCCGGGACGCGTTACGCGACTATGAGGAAAAGCGCGACGAGTATCTCGATCTCTGCCAGAGAAGCCGGGCCGAGTTCATCAACTACCAGAAGCGAGTCAGCGCCAAGGCCGAGGCCGAGCGGCAGTACGCCGCCGCGCCTCTGGCGATCGCCAAAATACAGCCCGGCCTGTTCTCGCGCCCGTTCAGCGTCAGGCTTGGCTAGGTCGACGCCAGTGGTGTTGACCTGCAAGTGCTTCGACCCAAACGTGCTAACAATCCAGACTCGCAGCCTAGTTGCGCTGGCGGTGTTATTCCAGACGAGGCTCGTTTCATAGCCGCGA
>JAJXZM010000558.1 GCA_021780055.1 Acidobacteriota bacterium | reverse complement strand
GCGGTGATGCGTTTGCCGGCTGATGCCGAGATTATAGTTTGGGGGTTCGCATACACAGCCCAATACGTCAGGTATGCGGCACCCGCGAGATTTAGGGGACTTCGCCAATGCGCCTTTTGCCATCAGATCCAGACGTAGCGACGATCGTCGCCCGAATTCGGAACGGCGACATCAATTTGCAGCCGGAGTTCCAGCGTGGTGAGGTCTGGAGCAAGGTAAAAAAGCAGCGATTGGTTGACAGCATTCTGCGCGATTGGCACGTGCCCCCCATCCACGTTATCGAGAACTCTCGGTCCAGAAAACAGGAGGTCCTTGATGGCCAGCAGCGGCTTGCTGCGATTCGTGATTTTGTCGAGGGCGTGTTTCCGGTGGACGGGTCGGTTGAGCCTCTAGAGCCGAGCATCCAATCGCTCCATGGGCAATACTACTGGCAGCTGGCCGAGGAGTGGCGAAGGCGGTTCGACCAGTTCACGATTAGGGTATTTCGCATAGTCGACTACCAGTCCAGCGAGCCGGCCGAGTTGTTCTTTCGACTAAACCAGCCAGCGAGTCTTACTGGAGCGGAGCAGAGAAATGCCTTTTTCGGTCCTGTTCGAGAGCAAATCAGAGCCCTTGTTACATCGCTAGAGGGCGAGCGCCTAAACAAGACGGTGCTGGGCTTCTCGAATTCGCGGATGGCTTACGATGACGTTCTCGCCAGAACCGCCTTGGCCATAGAGCGACGCACGATTGCCGAGAAGATCACTTCAGGCGATCTCGCAGAGTTGTATCGAACGGATCAACCGCTCTCGGCGGGTACAGTGGATATCTTAACGCATGCTGCACGTACGCTCGGGCGGAGTCTCCAGCTAGAAGGAGGGTTGAGACCGAAGTTTAATAAGGCAACCCTTTTTAGTTGGTTGGTATTCCTGGTCAGATTCGCTTTTTCTCAAGATTCCAGTCTGTCCCCTGACATTCTTGGCGACATCCTCACGAAATTCGAGAGATCAAGACACCAAAGCTTTCGTGATACGAATCTGTCCGGCCGGGTGTTTAGCTTCGTGCCAAGGGTTCGGTTGTTTGCAATATACGACAGTAGGTCTTCTGCCAGAGTTGCGGACGTCTCGTCCGTAATCCTCCGGGATGCCGTTATCTGGTTGGTTGTCGAGGGGTTCCTTGCAGACGACTATCAGCTTGATTTGGAACAGTTTCGCTTAGAACGTATCCACCTCTCTTTTTCCGAGCGCGAGGGTGCGTTCGAAGAGGACTATATAGCCAGAAGCCTTGTAGGGAGCGGCTGGGGGCAACTGGGATGAGCCTGAAGCAAGCTAGATTTGACGACCATTGGCGGCACGTTTTCTCCCGGAAGTATAGTACAAGGCTCACGGAAGTGCGATTCAATAACTTGTTCTGTTTAGCTGACGGTGCCGTTACTTTTTCATGCGGAATAACGGTAATCGTAGGTGCAAATGGCGTCGGTAAATCCACCCTCATTACCGCCATTGCGGATTTACTGTCCCAGGATGGGTCCGGGACCGCACCGGCTCTGCGCAAACGACTAGGGGGCAGCAGTATAGAGGGCCTCTTGGTAAAGGGTGACTCCGAGCTCCGACTCCGTACGCACCGTGCGGAGGATGGAATCCGCACTACGGCTGGCGATAACTACGACGGGGAATGTTCCTTTGTCGATCCGTCCGACCTCGCAGCGAAGTGTTTGAGTCAAATCGGCGCAGATAAGAACTTCGGGGACCTTTTGGAGGCTACGGCCCCGGTCATCCTAGATGCGGACGAGCTTGCTGTGGCGTCCTACTTGGTTGGGAAGAGCTACACTGAAATCTTGATGTACGAGATCGCTGATTACGCTGGATTTGAGAGATTCCCATACTTTCAAGCTACATCAGCAGGTGTTTCCTATGGCAGCGAGGGCATGGGTCGTGGTGAGTTGTCTCTACTGCTAACATACTGGACCCTAAGAGACCTCAAGAAGGACTCGATCCTGATTTTGGAGGAGCCAGAGACGCATGTTTCACCTGCGTCGCAGGAATCCCTCATGAACGTGGTTGCCAAGTTCAGCGATGAGATGGGAATTTGGGTTGTCGTTGCGACGCACTCGCCGACTATTATCAGCCGCGTTCTAAGGGAGCATTTGAAGCTTCTGGTTCGGGTTGCCGGACCCGCATGTTTTGTCAGGGAACCGACCAAGATGGACATAAGTCGAATTCTTGGTGGCAGAGTTGCGTTTAATGGGGCTTTGATTGTCGAAGACGAAGCAGCAAAACACTTCCTCTTGACCCTAATCGAGGAATTCGATCCGGGACTATTACGACAGTGGGAGGTGGTGTCCGCGGGGTGCGACAGCGCCATAACCGGAATTCTGAAAATGATGCCCAAGACGCAGCGCTGGCTGACGCTTGTCGGTGTATATGATGGTGATGTGCGCGAAAAGATTGCTGCCGAAAAAGAACTGCGGTGGCCACACGCGTTCCTCCCGGGTGACATTGCCCCAGAGTACCTACTTTTGAATTTTGTCGAGAACCAACCCAATATAGTGCAGGCTCTTGCAGGAGAGCTCAAAAAAGGCGAGGACCAGATTCGGGTGGCCCTAGAGGTCACAACTGGAAAGGACCATCATGATTACTTCAGAGTGTTCGCGGAGGCAGTCGGTTTGGACATTAGGGCGGTCCGAAGGGCTCTTGTTCGACTGTGGCTCAGTAGTGACGGTGCTAATAAGGCGCTCGGCGAGGGTCTCGTCGGCGAAATCGCACAATCTGTGAATAGCAACCCATGAAAGCGAGCTTCCACGGTCGCTGCTTCTCTGACGGCGAGCCCCCGGTAAAGCCCACGTACAAGAGAGCGGGTAGCCACGGCAGTGGGGTAGTGCCGTGGGGTTTCCGCGTGACGGATTTTATATGTTGGCGGAGCAGCAACGATACAGGGGCTGCCAGCTACGCTTCGCGGGGTCACGGACTCTGTAGGGCCAGCATCCGCACCAGCCAGCGCCAAAAGGGAGCACAGGATGGAGTTGTTTGCCCTAATTGGGAAGGTCGACCAGATTCTCGACGAAGAACGTTCATCTCCCACCGTTGAGTATTCGCGCCGTTTGGTCGGTGCTAAGCCCAATGACCTGATGGGTCATTTTGCTGACAATCTCAACAGGACGGCTGGAGTCTTTGAATTGCGGGATATCCGCTCGAAGCGTCCGCAACAAGTCCAGATAGACCCTGACAAATGGCAATTCAAGAGTGTCAATTACAGCTTGCTTTGCGCTCTAATCTCGCGGGCACCGGAAGAGGCCCGGCCCGCCATCTCCTCCTACGTTCTTAGCCGCCTCACTCGCGATCCTGGTTGTGGGCGCTCAAAGGTTCCCGTACATCCCTCTTGGAACGGGTTTGTGTCTGAGTATCCGCTGATTGCCGAATTTTGCGTTCGAAACGGGTTAGGCCGAGACTTCTTCCGTGTGCTCAGCGAATTAGAACCGTCCCCTGGGCACGCGGTCCTGTTACGGCATCTCGAGGATATGGTCGCCCTGAATTTTACGGTACTGACAGACCAAGACTACTTGGTCTTGGACAATGCCATCACAAATTTTGGCCGCACAGCAGGGAGCCGATATCAGGTCGAAAAGCACGCAGGCACTACTGGAGGCGAGAAGGTCCAGCTCTATCGGGAGATCCTTGAATCTGGCAACGGCATCAGGGAGGAGTGCCGGAAAGCACGCTATTTCTATCTTAAGGGCTTCCTGCTCGAGGGATTCAATCTCGAAGTTAACCAGGACAAGGTGACCGTCGAGAGCTACCTTAAGGCCCAGGGCTTCAGCGATGGGTTGATTGAGTGTCTGAACCGTGCGGACCAGCTGTACCAAGATGCCTCAGACGGCTTTGACTTCAAGAGCAGCATGGCCCACCTGAGAAGCTTCATGGAAGAGCTTCACTCGGAGGGATTGGTGAAGCTCCGGATCGCAGTGCCCGGCCCCAAAAGCCGAAAGTGGGGCAAAGGTTTGGACTGCCTGAGGGAGAAGGGCGTGCTGTTGAAGCCGGAGGAAGAGTACGCGGCAGCATTGTTTACATTGCTGAGCGATACGGGGGTACACCCAATTTTTGCGGAGAAGGAATACGCCAGGCTGGCCAGAAATGTTGTTATAGAGTACGCACTGCTCTTCCTTCGGAAGTTGGATAAACTGAAACCCAAGCTGACCAAACGAGGGCGGTAGCCACGGCGCCGGGTTTGTGCCTTAGGCTTTTTGCGCGCGGGATTTTGCTGCCCGCATACATCGTGAAAGGCACGACGTACGCGCGACCCGCTTGACCTTTTAAGAAAAGAACCGCAGAGTAATGCACAGGGCGCACACCTCTGCGCTGCCTGGTCTCGATTCGCGCGATCGCGGACACTGAAAGGCGAGTGTCTGGGCCACGCAACGGGGTAATTGCTGCATGAAGCTACAGTACGTTCTTTCTATCGTCATGGGGGCATTATTTTTTTACGTTTCGTTCGGTGTCCCCAATACAGAACTGGCGGGAATTGACGCACCTAAGTGGCTTGCGGGGACGGGCATCTTACTGGCCGGATACGGCGTCATTGGGCTCTTCAGAAAGTCTGGCGGCAGCCGGTGACAAAGCGGGTTGCCACGGCCAGCAGAAGCGAGTAGGAAATAGGAAGTAGGAAGTAGGGAAAGCAAGAAACCCCGCATTTTGCCCATGAATGCAAATGCAGCGATCCTTCGCGTTGCTCAGGATGACGGGCGGGGAGGCCGGGTGCGAGGGCATGGCCGAGTGAATCCGCCGCTACGCCCTTTCAATCGGTCAATCACCAATTCAGCGAATCGGCAATTCTTAAATGCCCCCTCACCCGCCCCGACACTGCGGGGCACCCTCTCCCCAAGGTAGAGGGCAAGAGTCTTCAAACAACCGGGGGCCGGCGAAATCGCAAGAACCGCAGCCCATAAAGGACCGCGCTACGAATACCCTTCACCCGCCCCGACACTGCGGGGCACCCTTTCCCCGAGGGCGAGGGATAAATCATCAAACAAACGGCTGGCGGTGATAAGCCACCGGTAGGGCAGTCTTCAATTCTTTCAATCGCTCATTCGCAAATCGCCAATCACCAATTCATAAATGCAGAGATCCTTCGCGTTGCTCAGGATGACGGCACGGGGCTGGCGTCGGCGCTGCTTCCAATCACTCAATCGCAATTCGCAAATCACCAATTCCAAATACGGGGATCCTTCGCGTTGCTCAGGATGACGGCGCGGGGGCGGCTGGCGCGGGCGGCAGGGAGGCTTTCGTCCACTGGCAGAGGGCGTTCACGTCGGCGGGCGACAATCGCGCGGCGGAATGCATCAGCAGGAACTGCCACGGCGGCATGTTACCCCTGGTCACCTCATCGCAGATGCCCTTCATCCGGTCGAGTCTTCTATACTCAGGGTAGGTTCCCCACTCCGACAGATTCATTTTTCTTCGGGCGCCATTCACGTCGCTGGCCACCAGCCACGAACTTGGCGCCACCTGGCTGTACCACGGCCACACCGTCCGATTGGAATGGCAGTCGCTGCAGGAGCGGTCCAGAATCGACTTTGCTGCAGGGGTGACGGACTGGACCGAAGTGATCACAAGCCCGGCATTGACGGGCGGGTTGGTGCGGGACGGACGGATAAACTGTATTGCCACGAAAACTGCGGCGACTATGATGATGGTTCGCTTCAGCCAGAAAGGCATTTCACACCCTTTCTGCGGCTCGAGGGGATTCCGGACCGCGACTACTGCTTGATGCACTGGAGGAAGGTGACGGCCGGTTCATGGAAAAAATCGCCCCGATACGCCCGGACTTGCGCCACCCCGGAGAGTATAGCGCAAAGTCTGTGCTCTTAAGACTCTGCGGTTCTTAAATCGGAAGACGAAAAGCCGCAGAGTAACGCGCCCCACACCACAGGGTCGGTGCCGGGACGGCGCTTCACAAGCCATTGCCGGGGGTGATAGAGTTGGGGACGCGATTCCAAGAAAGCCGGCAGCCGCGCACCACGAATCGGGCGTTGCGGCGGGCGCGGAGGCATGACGCATGAAAGAACTGGCTGACGAATTGCGAGCAGAGATTGGGCGGGTGGAGGGACCGCTGCGAGCGATGGGCGAAGCCGAGGCCAGCGCGAGCCGCGGACCGGGACGATGGGTGGCGAAAGAGATCCTGGGCCATCTGATTGACTCAGCCGTGAACAACCACCAGCGCTTCGTGTGGGCGCTGCTTGTGAGCCCGCTGGTGCTGCCGGACTACGATCAGGAAGCGTGGGTGGCCGTGCAGCGCTACCGCGAGCGTCTGTGGGCGGAACTGGTGGAGCTGTGGGTGGCGTTGAACCTGCACCTGGCGGTGGTGATGGAGGATGTGCCGGCGGAAAGGCTGCAGACGCCGTGCAGGATCGGCGATGGCGAGCCGACTACGCTGGAGTGGTGGATGCGCCACTACCTGCAACACGTGAAGCACCACCTGGAGCAGATTGGCGCGTAGCAAAGGCCCTCGCGGCCTGCGGCGCTTCGGCGTGAGAAGAAAGAACCGCGGACCGTGAAGGCCCACGCTACGGCAAAAGCCGGGGGCAAAGGAGAAGGTCCAATGAAAAATCCAATCAGCCGGCGTCAATTTCTGGGAGCGGCTGCCGCAGCGGCGGCCTTGCCTTCGGTGGGCGCCTCGGCGCCGGCCACGGCGATTCCGAGTCCGACGATGTGGCCACAGGACCGCAGCGCCGCCGTCAGCCTGACGTTTGACGACGCGATGCAGACGCAACTCGACAACGCCGGACCGATTCTGAAAAAGCACGGCCTGAACGGCACCTTCTTTGCAGTTACCGGCCCGTCGAGCGCCTGGCTGAAGCGGCCTGACGACTGGCGCCAGCTGGCGGCGGAAGGCAACGAAATCGGCAGCCACACGGTGCATCATCCCTGCATGCTGAAGGCGATCAAGCCTCATTCGCAGGATTACACGCCGGAAATGATGCTGAAGGAAATGCGGGACAGTTCCGAAGCCATCATCGAGCGGCTGGGCACGCGCCGCGGCATGACGTTCGCCTATCCCTGCGGCGACATGACTTTCGGCAGCGAGGCCGACCTAGCCCGCAACCAGGCGCGATACCTGGACTATGTGTCGCAATACTATTTTGCCGCACGCGGCTACAACAGCTGGGCACCCGTAGTGGCGGAAGACATCAACCCTCTCACGGTGCCGGTGCTTGGCTGGACGGCTGGAAAAAACTTCCCCAGCCTGCTGGACCAGCTTGAGCCTGCGCGGCAGGGCCACAACTGGGGAGTCTTTGTTTTCCACGGCGTCGGCGGGCAGTGGCTTTCCGTCACCAGCCAGACGCTGGACGAATTGGCCGGTTTTCTTGCAGGGCACCCCGAGATCTGGACCGCCACGTTCGGCGACGTTGTCCGCTACATTCAAGAGACATTGACGCTCAAGGTTGAGCCCGGCGAATCCACGGAGCAGCGCCGTCAGGTTGCACTGTCGTGGCCGCTCGATGCAAAAATCTACGATCTGCCTCTCACGCTCAAGTGGAAGCTGCCTTCCGGGTGGAGTTCCTGCACAGCCACTGCGGATGGCAAGCCGCTTGACTGCTCCATCAAGACGGACGGAAGCGAAAAGTCCGCGCTGGCTGACATCCCGGCGCAGACCAGGTCCGTTCAGTTCGTAAAAAAGTAGAGAAGTCTGTTGCTTAGATTATAAACCCGGTGCGCATACTCCGTGCTTCGCGAAGATATGCTGATTCCATGCCGATGTGTGCAACGTTTTGCATAGGTGCTGGGCTCCAATTTGCGCATCCCATTGACGGATAAGTCAACACATCCCTTGACACTTGACTGGGCGGTCGAAAGTTGTATATTCAGTTTGAATACCATTAAGTGTACGTGCTTGTGTTTGCCCGCTAGCCAGCGGGAGGGACACATGTCTCATCTGCTCTTAGCGGGGGCAAGGGGAAGAACTCCGGGCACGATTGAGGTTCCCGGTGCGGGGAGCTCTTGTAGTAGTGTGCGCCGGTGAATTTGATCCGGAATTGATGAAAGGCACGTAAAGAAGCCAAAGGCAGAGCAAACGGGATCCCGCAGTAGCCTGCGACGGACCATAACATTTTCGTTGAACCACATTTTCGCTACAAGCGGGCGGTACCAAGGTTGACATTCACTTAAGTTAACGCAGAGGTTCAAGGAGTAAGCCGGGACACAGTTTATTGCTCTATTGACTCTTCACCTGCGGCCAGCCCCCCTCTCTTCTGCCAGGCTTCTGACATTGGAAATCACGATTGCTTGCACTCTCGGGAAGAGTTTGCAAAAAGGCCAATTTTGCAGACCATCTCCTGTTGGTGTTGGCCTGCAAGGTTGAACAAGGAGGGAAAGATGGTCAGATGCCGCCGCATTACGGGCCGCCGCAATTCGCAACTTCTGCGGAAATGGGCAGAAGATTCCGGCGCTGAATTGGTTGAGGCAGCCTTCGTTCTTCCGCTGCTGCTGACGCTGCTGCTGGGAATCTTCTGGATGGGGCGTGCGTACGACATTTATGAAACAATCACGCGGGCTGCACGCGAAGGGGCCCGTTACGCTGTGCTGCCCAGCTGCGCAACCTGCAATCCCGCAAATCAAATGACGGAAATCTACACCTCTGCGGGAACTA
>JAJXZM010000119.1 GCA_021780055.1 Acidobacteriota bacterium | reverse complement strand
GCCCGCCGCCGGCTTTCAAGCTCCGGAACTATTCGGAAGGCGCAAAGTAACCGGTCTTCGCCTGGACGCGCAATCCCTTTTTGTCGGTCTTGATGGAGATTTTGCGGAAGCTGCCGTCGTGCGCGGAATTGGTGGAGACGTAAGCAAGACTGTACTGGCTGCGGAGTTCGCTGGCGATCCGTTTAAAGTCGCCTTCCATCTCGTCCGCTTCGGTGTTGAAAAACACCTCCCCGCCGGTTTGCTTGGCCAGATATTCCAGCACTTTGTCTCCCCGCGTCCTGAGCCCGGAATAATTCGTGCTGATGGCGTAAATGGTCGCTTCCGCTTTCTGTGCCATGGAGAGCGCTTCGTCGCGCGAGTGCTGGCTGAAGTTGTCCTGGCCGTCGGAAACGATGATCAGCACGCGGCGCAGGTAGGGCTCCGGCTGCGGGTTGTAGATCATCTTCTCCTTGCAGGCGTAATAGATGGCGTCGTAGAGACCTGTTCCGCCGCCCGCCTGCAGCGAACGAATCCCCTGCGAAAGCTTGTCGAGGTCGCCCGTATAGTCCTGGACCATCACCGGCGTAACGTCGAATCCCACTACAAAAGCCCGGTCGCTATCAGGCCGCATGATGTCGTAGAGAAAATCGACGGCGGCCTGCTGCTCAAAGTGCAGGCGCAGGCGGATGCTGTTGCTGGTGTCAATCAGAATGCCGACACGGAGCGGGAGATTGGTCTCGCGGCCGAAGAAGCGGATCTCCTGGGGCTTGCCGTCTTCAAAAACATGGAAGTCGTTGCGTGTCAGGTTTGAAATCAGCAGGTTCTTCTTGTCGACTACGGTAAAGAGGACGTTGACCAGGTTGACCCGCACACGGATTTGCGACGAAGGCTGTTGGTTCTGGACCGATGGAGGCGCCGGCTTTTTCTCTTGTCCCGTTTGTGCTGGGGAAGGTCCCGCGAGGAAGCAACTGATCAGTATTAGCCCAAAGAACTTCTTCATGATCGCCCTGGCCGACTTTCCCGTTCATTATAGGGTGGCGGCCCGGCACCGTCAACGAACGATTGGCCGGTGGCCTGTTCTGTTTGAGAAGTGTAGCGGCGTCTCTATCTTGCCGATTGACCTCCCGGCCCGGTTCGGCCGCCACTTAATCCAAATCAGTCTCACGCTCGCGCGCGATTCATACATCCTCGCGGTGGAGCGGCGCATCATTGTTTGTACGGGTGCGGGTATACGGCAGATGATCAAGCTGGTAAGATGATTCAGGAAGCAATCGGGGCCTGTCCCGAGGTATTTTCTCTTTGACGAACTTGAAGGTTCAGTGGTGAAATTAATACATGGTCGCTGGGAGTTCCATCTCTGGGGGACCATAGGTAAGCAGAGGAGGAATCCTATGGTGCGGAATACGTACAAAATTCTGGCCCTGGCGCTTGTGCTGGCGGCGCTGCCGGCGGTGGTGCGCGCGCAAACAAGCCTGTCAGAGGCCCAGAACCAATATTGGATTCCGGAAGGTACCGAGTTCAAGCTTGCCCTCCACACTGCCATCAGCTCCAAGAAGTCAAAAAAAGGCGACGTTGTTATTACCACTCTGCTTGACCCGGTTTATGCTGATGAGCAGGAAGTTCTGCCGAAGGGAACCCGTGTGGACGGCCGCATCCAGGAAGTCCATGGGGCGGGCCATCGCGGCAAAGGTGGGCAGCTGTACGTCCTTTTTGACACTCTTACCCTGCCTGACGGCCAGAAGGTGGCGATCTCAGGCTCTCTGACTGAAGTTTTCTCCAGCCGGAACGGCGGCGACGGATCAACTGTTGACGCTGAAGGCGACCTGAAAGGCGGCGGGCCCAGTAAGGTGAAGCGGGTCATTATCATGGGTGCTCCAACCGCTGCGGGTGTGGCGGCGGGCGGGGTTGGCGCCGGCATCGCGGCGGGCGTGGGAGGCGCACTGGCCGCTTATTTCCTTCCCAAGGGCAAACAGGCTGAGCTTCCCGCCGGATCCTTGATTGGAATGCGCCTGGACCGCGATCTGAACGTCACGCTTCAGCCACAACAGCAGAAAGACAACGGCGCCAGCGCCCAGGCTTTAATCAAGAAGTAGATCCCACTTATTACAGGTTGAAAATGTCTCGCGCGTCTTGCAGCACGTGAGGACACGAGTGCGTGCTTTGCCGTCCGTCAACCTGTGGGCATGGCAGCCGGCACGAACTGGGGCGCGCTGCCCCGATCCACCCTTCGCTCGGCAGGCAGGCTGGGAAGTTTCAAGATGTCAAATGGGTTTTGTCGTGCGGGGGCGGAAAGGACAGACGAAATTCAATGCGTGCCCGTCGTCAGGACCATTCAGTCTGGCTGTGCACCCCGAAAGCCGCCGGCTTCAGCACCCTCAACCTTGCGGTTTTTTCCGATGACGTCTTCGTATTCAGGATTTCGAGCGCCTTCTGAAGCTGCTTGTCGTCGGGCCCGCCAAATTTGGGAGGCGCGGTCTCGCCTGACTCCGCAGCGGCTTCGCTTTCCGCAGCCTGCATCACGTTGGGTGTAACACCGTTTCCGGGAATGGGTTTCCCGTCCGGGGTGTAATACTTGGCGACAGAAAGCAGCAGTGCCGACCCATCGCCTACGGGAATGAGCTTCTGATAAACGCCCACGCCGAAGCTGGTAACACCCACCACATCGCCGCGCTTGTTGTCCAGAATGGCTCCGGCCACAACTTCCGCAGGACCCGCCGTTGACTGGTTGATCAGAACAACCATCGGCAGCTTGGTAATCTGGTCAGATGGCTGCGCCGTGATTTCCTGCCTCGGGTAGCGCTGCCCGTAGAGATAGGTGATCAAACCGCGGTCAAGAAAGAGGTTAGCGGTCTTTTCGCCTTCACTTTCTAGTCCACCGGCACAATTTCTAAGATCCAGCACAATCTTGTTGTCGCCGTCAGCAATCAGTTGTTTGAGCTTGGCGGCTATTTCCGCGGACTTCCCCTGATCGAGCGTGGGTACCCGCAGGTAAGCCGTCTTGCCGTCAATAGTTTCCGCCGTCAGCGGAACGTTCTTAAGAACTTCGCGGGTGAGGGTGACCTTATCAGGCTCGCCTTGCGTACCTTTAATGATGGACAGGTTAACGGTGGTTCCCGGAGCGCCGTCCAACAGCCGATTGATCTGAATCACGGAAAGCTCGCGGAGTCGATCCCCGTTTATCTCGTCGATCAGGTCGCCGGGATTGATTCCCGCCTTCTGCGCCGGGCTATCCGGCAGGACCGAGACCACGGTGGTAAATCCCGTCCGCTTTGAAATGTAGAGCCCAACGCTGGCCGGGCCCGCGCTCGGGTGTTGCAGATATTCCTGATACTCTGCGGGAGTGAAGTAGGTGTTGTAAGGGTCAAGCGCTTCCAGCAGTCCCCGAATGGCGCCCTTGGTCACATTCTTCAGGTTGGGCTGGGTGACGTATTCCTGCTGGATCCTGGAAAGGACCTGGCTGTAAACGCCCAGATCGCGGTAGGAGTTCTCTCCCTGATCGGTGCTGCCCCGTCCAAGCACCCCGCCGATAATGACATAGAAAACCAGCAGGGAAGATAACGCTATTACAAGCAGACGGACACGCTTCGTCATCGGATACAAACTCCTTCGGCGGGCACCCCTATTTGGACCCCTAGCTGACACTATAGCACACCTATAAATCCGGCTGCATTGACATAGGATCCCTTTTGTGGGCCGATGGGCCCCTTATACACCCCATCAATTTTATCAATTGGACGGCCGTACGCGCATCCGGCACAATCACAGGGTGCCATTGATCGCCGACAGCAGATCACGAGAATGCAAGGATGGGAATCCATGACGCGTTCACGCTGATTTAATCAGGAATTAACTCCACCGTAATAATCGACTCCCACAATGAAGATTTAACCCGTTCCCGAACTGGCGCATCCCGGCCAGACTGAAAGGAGGGATCTTATGCAAACCCCAACACAGTTCTTAAAACGCTACCTGGTTGCGAGCGATTTCGACCAGACGCTTAGCTTTCATGATTCCGGTTATGTCCTGAGTGAGATGGCAGGCATTCCCGGAAAAGAATTTGAACGCAAAGTTGCTATTCTCTCGGTGCAGAATTTTGTCCAGCAGGGGGCAGAACTATCCTATCTGTTGCTGCACGATCCTGACCTGCATGCCCGGGTGCGTAAGGAACACCTGGTCCAGGCCGGCAAAAACATCCGGCTGAAGAGGAACATCCAGCAGCTGCGGGATTTGCTGGCGGGAGCCATCGAAGGTTTTGCATTCGACTTTCACGTGCTTTCCGCCGGACCGCAGGAGGTGGTGGAATCGGCGCTCGAGGGCCTTATCGCACCGGACCATATCCACGGCACCCAGTTGCGTTACGACAACGCCGGCCGCGTGGAGGGCATTATTCGAGTGAATGCGGGCTATGGAAAAGTCACCACGCTCGATGATCTGCAATCCCTGTTGCAGATTGGCGCCGACCGCGTCGTCTACGTGGGTGACGGCAGCTCCGACGTCCACGTCATGCTGCACGTAAACCAGCGGGAAGGATTTACCGTGGCGGTTTCAGAAGCTCGCAATATCACCCAGATCGCCAGGAGAACCGTCCTCAGCGACGACGCGCTGAGCGTCCTGGTGCCTATCCTGGAAGAAATTGCCGGCTGGAACCGGCCGCGCATTCGCAGCTTCTTTGAGGAACAGGGCCTGCTGATCCAGGGCTGGGACAAAGTCCAAGCCGACTGGCTTACCTTTCAACCCTCCGACCAGCCAACCGGCCCGGCGCGCGCATGACGTTAACACGCCGTCCGATGGGTTACTGCCGGTCGCCGGCGAGCGTCGGGTTGGGATCGGTCGGGACTGTATCCATGGCAACAAACTTTGTGGGTGACACCATGTAAAGGATCAGTGATCCCGAATTGAGCGTCACTCTTCCGTTCGATGCCACCGAGTAGGTGCCCGTGGTTGTCTGGCCGGGCAGCAACACGCCTGACTGGTTCTCGTCGCTGGTGGCGGAGAAGTTCCCGGCGCCGTCAAACGTCATGACGCCGGTGCTGAGCGTGGCGGGGAGAATTCCCTTGGGAGGTTGCACCGGTGCAGAGGCAAACGCCTGGTCGCCGAAAAAGCCGGTGAAGTTCAAAGAGGAATTCGTGAACGGGCCGGCGGATTGCGCCTGGAACGTTCCTTCCGTGACACCGCTGTCCGCTCCCACCAGAAACGCCTGATTTGCGGAAACCAGATAGCCAACCAGAGACGGTATGCCGCTCGGAGGCGTCAAAGTAAAACGTCCCGTTGTTGAATCCACCGCGCCGTATGTCCCGGAGCCGGATACGGTTGACAGCGTCCCGGCATCGTTCATATCCATGGAAAAGTTGGCCTTGCCGGTCCCGTCGAAGGTAACAACGCCCAGCGCTGTCTGCGACCCGCCGCTCGTGGATGTTGCAGCCGCGTCAACGCCCATTACCACCGCGCCGCTGAGCGAGCCGGATGAGAAAGGCCCGCCTGTCTGGGAATCGATCTCGCCCGTGACCAGCCCCGAGGCCGACGAGCTTTCCGTGCTGAGCGCCAGCAATCTGCCTGCGGATACAATGTAAAAAACATAGTCCGCGGGAGCAGGCGAAATGCCGCTGAGCGTTCCAGTGCATCGCCCCGTTGTTGTATCAACGGTGTAAGTGCTGGTACCGGCGATGGCAGCCGCAGCCGTGGGCGTGCCGTCGTCGTCCGCGTCAAATTGCCCGCCGGTGATGCCTCCGGCGCCGTCGGCTGTAAACTCACCCGCCACGGCCAACCGGCTTCCGCCCATGTCCGCGCCGGTGAATCCAAAGGCGTAATTGCCGGTTATCGATTGCTTCAGGAAATCGGCGGGCGTCTGCAATTCAATGACGCCGCTCATAAGGTAACCGCTGGAATCGAATTCGAGAATGGAGCCCTTTTCCGCGGTGCCCGTGTTTCCTCCGCTGAGGCTCCCCATGGCGATGGCCATGGTGTAGCTGGCGCCAAGTGAATCGGTAAAGCTGATCGTGCCCCGGCTGTCGGTGTTTAACGTGTACTTTCCTGTAAGGGTCAGCCCGGGCGGCGGTGCCAGTCCTTCAAGGTTCAGGTCTTCAACGCCGGTCGTGATATTTCCGGCCCCGTCGGCCACCAGGCTTCCTGCCATGTCGACACGGTTTCCGCTGCTGTTGTAACCGCTCAGCAGAAAAGCGTAGCGGCCGCTCAGTTCTGTATTGCCGGCGCCCGAGGGGTTGATGGTGATGCTGAGGGCCTGCGTGGCTGTCTGCGAGGGCACGCTTGAATCCGTGACCATCACCGTGAAGCCGTAGGTCCCGGCCACCGTGGGCGTGCCGGAAATGACACCCGTACCCGCGTCAAGTGATAATCCGCCCGGCATGGCGCCGGAGCCGCTTACGAGGCTCCACGACAGGGGCAATGTCCCATGCTGCTGCTCGATCGTTGCGCTGTAGTTCACGCTCGCCGTGCCGTTGGGCAGTGAGGTCGTTGAAATGATCATGGCCGGCTCGATGCTGATGCTGAGCGACTGCGTGGCTGTTTGCGGCGCGGGCGTGGAGGAGTCGGTGACCTGAACCGTAAAGTTATACTTTTGGGAGGTAGTGGGCGTTCCGGAAATCACCCCTGTGCTCGAGTTGAGCGAAACGCCACCCGGCAGGGTGCCGGATGTAATCGACCACGAATAAGAGCCTGTTCCGCCGCTGGCCTGCAGCGTCGCACTGTACGGCACGCCCACCGACCCGCCGGAGAGCAACACCGTCGTAACAATAAGTGGGTTCGTAACGACAAGACTGAGGGACCTGGTGACCGACGCCGGAGTGGGAGCCGAATCGGTGACCTCAACGGTAAAACTGAACGTGCCTGCGCTAGCGGGCTGGCCGGAAATGACCCTTGTAGCGGCGTTGAGCGACAGGCCACCGGGCAGGCTGCCCGTTGCGATTTTCCAGGAAAGGGGGCCTGTGCCGCCGCTTGCCTGCAGCGTGGCGCTGTAGGAGGCTCCCACGATTGCATCCGGCAGCGACGCTGTGGTAATCGCCGGCAGCGGATTCACTTTCACCGTTGCCGAGGAAAAGGCGCTGCTCTTGTCAACGGAAGTGGCAGTGATGGTTGCCGCGAGGGCGGAACAAACATTGGCCGGAGCGTCGTAAGTCGCTGCCGCAGCGGAAGTATTGGTCAATGTTCCGCAAGCGCCGCCACTGCAACTGCTGCCGGACACGGCCCAGCTTACGCCCTGGTTGCTGGAATCGTTGGCGACCGCAGCCGTGAAATTCACCGTCTGCCCGGCGTCAATAGTCTGTTGGGAACTGGGCGAGATGGTTACCGAAACCGATGGGCTTGCAGGGCTAACGGTTGCGGGGGAAGTCGATCCTCCACCGCAACCTGCCAAAAGAAACATTCCGGCGAAAACAACTCCTGTGGCACACTTCACAGTAACTTGCTATCCCCTCCAGAATAGGCAAGCCGTCCGTTCGATCGCTAAATTTGTGCCGGTAGAATACCTTTACCAGCGACACACTGTCAACAGAAATACAACAACGGACCCCTAAATGTACTCAACAGTAATAAAGGTTATGAGAGAGATGACCTTGCGGCGTAGTCCCCGGCAGAAAGGTGTAGCTTTTGCGAAGAGTTTTGTTGTCTGGGAAACTGCTTGGGCGCACAAGAAAGATCACTTTAGCGTCAGTCCCCGTCCACTTATGCCTGCCAACTGTCTGCCGGCCCTCTGAGTTCTGCGTTGTTAGGTGCGGGTGCAGACTCACGAGCCGGTTTTCGGGAATGAAATTGTGCCACAGATTTCTTCTTGATTATTCGCTTTTTATTCGCCTATAATAAGCACACTTGATGGTCGTGTGCTTCCTGCGGCCACATCAGGAGGAATCTGATGGCACTGACCCGGCGGCAAAAACAGGTCCTGGATTTCCTGATCCACTTCATCAACCGGCACGGTTATTCGCCGAGCTTTGAGGAGATGGCATCCGGGCTGCGTCTTTCATCGCTGGCCACGGTTCACAAGCACCTGCAGGTCTTGGAGAAAAAGGGATTCATCCGCCGGCGGTATAATCAGAGCCGCTCAGTGGAGGTCGTTGCCGTGCCCGGGTCCGTGCCTTACGGGAATGTGCCGGCGACCTCTGAACCACCGCAGCCGGGGGGTTGGCAGGGAACGGCTTCCGCGACGCCAGCGGATTCCATTCACTTCTACCCGTTGCCGAACCTTGAATTTCCACTGCTGGGCCACATTGCGGCAGGCCAGCCCGTGGAGGCGATTGCGCAACCAGAGAACTTTTCACTGGGTGACTTTGCCAGCGGCAAGGGCAAGATTTATGTTCTGAAGGTGAAGGGCGATTCGATGGTCGACGACCACATTTGCAACGGCGACTACATCTTGGTGGAAAATGCTGAAACTGCCCAGAGCGGTGAGATTGTGGTAGCGCTGGTGGGCGGAACGGACGCGACCTTGAAACGGTTCTTCCTCGAAGGCGGTGACAAGGTTCGGTTGCAGCCTGCAAATGCGCAGATGGATCCCATCATTGTGCCCGCGGCAGATGTCAAGATCCAGGGACGAGTGATCGGCGTGCTGCGCAAATATTAGCGCGGCTGCTCAGCACCTGCATCCTGCGCGGGAAACGCCCGCAGGAGCGGCAACGATCTTCTTCTTACCCGTGGGGGGAAACGGAGGGACGTGCATGGGCCGCGGCTACAAACGCCGT
>JAJXZM010000373.1 GCA_021780055.1 Acidobacteriota bacterium | reverse complement strand
AATCCGTCACGAAGGCAGTCGAGGATGGCAAGGTTTCCGGTGTGCGTGTACCCCATGTCATCGGCCCGTGTGATAAGAATTATTTCCCTGCCGTCACTTGCCATGGTTGATTTCTCGCGAACCGATTTACAGCGGATACTTCCCGCAGTCGCGCACGGCCTTATACATCGCCATAACGTTCTGTGCCGGCACGCGGGCCTGCACATTGTGTGTGGTGTTAAAGACGTATCCGCCAGACTTGCCGAAAATCTTCAGCCGGGAGCAAACTTCCTGCCGAACCTCCTCGGGGGTGCCGAAAGGAAGCGTGCGCTGCGTGTCAACGCCGCCGCCCCAGAACGTTGCGCGATCGCCGAACTCTTTCTTCAGTTCTTCCGGCGCCATGCCCGCAGCCGAGCACTGGACCGGATTGATGATGTCGAACCCCACATCGACAAAGTCCGGAAGCAGCGCGCGGACAGAACCGCAGGAATGGATGAAACACTTCCATTGCGTGTTCTTGTGAATCCAGTTGTTGACCTCGCGGTGGAACGGCTTGAAGAGATCCCGGTAGGACTTCAGGGAAATAAAAGGTCCGTTCTGCTGTCCAAAGTCGGTCCCTGAAACAAACACCGCCGTCACGCGATTCCCGACAGCCGCGAAGATTTTTTCCAGATTGCTGATGCCGATCTCACACTGGCGCTCGAAGATTTTGTAAACGTGGTCGCGGCGCGTCACGGTGCTGATGTACCACTCCTCAATATCGCGAATCCCTTTCGGGTGCTTCAGCCAGGGGGCGGGTACCAGCGCAATATCACCAAACGCCGTGCCGCCAAAGTTGGCCAGAATGGCCTTGTCCGTTTGCGTGTATAACCGTTCTGCTTCGCGGCGGAAATACTCCAGGGCCTCGTCAGCAATGGGACCGAATTCCTCCAGGTTGTCCTCAACGCTAAGAGTGTTTTCGTCGATGGGAGGCTGGCGCACGATGGAGTCAAAATAAAATCCGCCTTTGGGCATGCGACCGCTGGGAGGAACGGACCTGTCCCCTTCGGGGTACATCAGGATGTCACCGTTGGCATCGGGTTCAATGTTGAAGCCTTCCGGGACCAACACCGGCGTGCCTTCAAAAGTGGTCCAGGGTTTCCAGCCTTCGTTCTTAAAGCCAAACATGGTGGCAGGCTTGCCGAGCCCCACCACATCGACACCGAGCGCCTCCATCAGGTCCGGCTTGATCTCGCCAAGCATCTGGTAAGGCTCCGTCACCTTGACGGGCGCGCCCGGCGGATCGAGTTGTAGCGTCTGCCGAAGCTGGTAGACCGTATCCACCTGCATTCCGGTCACCGCGCTCGCTCCCAGGTCCAGTGGAACGTGGTCCGGCTCCTTGTGCTCAAGCGCCATCTGAACCCGCTCGCGTGATGTCATAGCTGATACCCTCCACTAAGACTGCCCGGTACACGAGGCAAGAACGGTGCCCCTTCCCGAATCTCCGTTTACGCCGCAGCCAGGCTTCGCGCCAGGTCAACGGCGGCAGGAGCGTCCTTGCCGTAACCGTCGGCGCCGATTGAACGAGCCCAGCTTTCCGTTACCGGCGCGCCCCCCACCATCACCTTCACCTTTTCTCGCAACCCGGCGGCAGCAAGCGCCTCGATGACCGACTTCATGTTTACCATGGTAGTGGTCAACAGCGCCGACATGGCCACCAGATTCGCATCGTGCTCACGAACCGCATCCACGATCTTTTCCGGCGAAACGTCGGCGCCCAGATCAACGATGCGGAAGCCGGCGCTCTCCAGCATCATCGCCACGATGTTCTTGCCGATGTCATGCAGATCACCTTTGACGGTGCAGCAGACCACCGTCCCTGCCGAACTTGCAGCCGCGTCGTCCACCAGCAGAGGCCGCAGGATGTCAGTCGCAGCACGGGCAGCGCGAGCGGCAATCAACACTTCCGGGATGAAGAATTCGCAATCCCGCATGCGCCGGCCCACTTCATCCATCGCCGGAACGATGGCATTGGGGAAGATGTCCGCCGGCCTGATCCCCTCGCTCAACGCCTTCTGCGTCAGCTCTTTCACCACCGGAGCTTTCCCGTCGATAATGGCTTGCTGCATTTCTTCAAATAAACTCATGGTGCTCTCCTTCTAACTCTGCACGTGAAATGGGTGTGGAAAACCAAGCCCGTCAACAAACACTTCCTGGAACTTCGCATCAGACTTCAAAGCCACGTGCTCGATCTTCCGGCGCAGCCCCGTGTAGGAACCGCCTTCGTCATCACCGGAGAAAAGGGCCAGCTTGGCGCCCAGCAACGCCGTGTTTCCCGCTGGCGAAACCTGATCGATGGGCATGTCAATCAAGCCGATGCGCCGGGCGCTCGCACGGGAAATATAATTGCCAAAAGCCCCGGCCAGGTAAAGCTTTTTCACATCGTTGATGCCGGCACCGAGACGGCCGAGAAGAAGACTCAAGCCCGCGGCGATTGCGCCCTTTGCAAGCTGAAGTTCACGGATGTCGCTTTGCGTCAGCACCACAGGCGTGGCAAGCGTCCATTCTTTGCGGCCATTTGAGAAGCGGCCGGAGGGCTCGATGACCTGGAGATCCAGGCCGGCGGCCACCGCGTCCACCAGACCGCTCCCGCACAGGCCCTGCGGCACAACGTTTCCCAGTACATGGCAGACCAGGCGCTGGTTCTCCACCACCACCTGGCTGATGGCACCGGTGGCGGCTCGCATGCCCATGCTGATTCGCGCACCCTCAAAGGCAGGACCGGCAGCCGTCGAAGCACAGAGCAACCGCGAGCTGTTCCCGACAACAATCTCGCCGTTGGTGCCAAGATCAATCAGTCCACCCATCTCTTCACTTTCGCTCAGCCGCGTTGCCAGCACTCCCGCCAGCACATCGCTTCCTACGAATCCGCCCAGGCAGGGGAGGAATCGGATGGTCGCTTGCGGATTCAGGTTCCAGTCAAGATCACTCGCACGGAATTGCTGAAGTCCGGAGTGCGGCGATTCAAACGGATAGTGCGCGAGCGGCTCAACGTCGAGCCCGCAGAACAGGTGGTGCATCACAGTATTGCCCACAAGCACCACGTCGCGAATCTCATCGCGCGCGGCCTTCGATGAGAAAATCATCTGATCGATCAAGCTGACAATCTGGCGACGGATCAAGTCCGCGAGTTCAGGCAGGTGATCGTCTGCCGTCGCGTATTCAACGCGGCTCATGATGTCGGCACCGTAACGCGCCTGGGCGTTCAGCGCCGTCCGCACGGCGAGCACACGCCCTGTGGTGAGGTCGAGCAACTGCGCCACCAGCGTGGTTGTTCCCAGGTCTACAGCCACGCCGAGACCTGGGCGGGGCTCGAAAACAAACTGCGAATCATCGGCCAGGATGGCAGCATCCCATTGCCGAAGTTCAACCACCAGGTCGCCTGCCAGCGAGCACTGGCACGCCAGTCGCCAGCCGTTTTTCAACTCTTGTTCCGAAAGCCGCTCACGCTGCGCGTCGTTGATTTCGGCAGTGCCCTCGTGCACTCGAATCCTGCACCCGCGGCACCGGCCCCGGCCTCCGCAAGGGAATTCCACCCCCTGCTCGAAAAGCAAGTCGCGCAGCGGGCTCCCCGCCGGCGCCGTCAGCACCATATGGGTCGGCTGTAAAACGATGCGATGTGTTTTCACATGCTCCAAGGCTCTTCGCTTCCTCTCAGGTCGCGAATCAATTCTGCGTCATGGCGTATGCTCTCGCGCGTAGCGTACCATAGCGTGTACGTTGTCGGCGGGAGTATCACGTGGCACCTCGCAACCCGCGCCCACAATAAATCGAGGCCCGGCCTGGCGGTGGCATTCCGATATCGCGGCATAGACCGATTCCGGCGTTCCGTCGCGGAGATCGCGCACGGGATCGATGTTTCCCAGCAAGACCTGGTCAGGCCCCATGGCGGCTCTGGCTTCGCCAAGCGGCGCGGCCGAGTCCAAGTCAACAATGTCGCACCCCAGTCTGCCCATTCCCTGCAGGATGTGGCGAGTATTGCCGCAAATATGGAGCCTTACTCGTGCGCCCAACTCGTGTAGGCCATCCACCAGCTTCTTTTCGTAGGGCCAGACAAATTCCTCATATATTTTCGGTCCCACCAGCGACGCCGCCGGGTCGCCGATGCCGATGATGTCCGCTCCTGCTTTGATTTGCGCACGGGCAAAGCGCAGTCCGACTTCCACGGTGTAACCGAAAACGTCGCGAATGAACGCCGGGTCATCATAGAAATCGAGCATCAATGTGTTGATTCCTCGCAGGTCTGCAGAGGCGCCGCAGGGCCCTTCGATCCAACCTTCCACGATCTTTTCCGCACCCGCGCGCTCCTTTAGCAGCTCTATCCCCTTGATGCGATCGTGCATGCGTGGCCCTGCAAGCGGATCAGGAATTTCAAGCCTGGCAAGAGAAGACTTGTCCGCCAGGAGGGCCCGGCTCTCCACAACTGAGGGCGGCTGGTCATCAAAATATTCCACCACCGCGCCGCAATCAGGAGCCTCCCGGGTTTCAGCGATGGCGGAAACGTGGTCAAAGTCAAAAGTCTCCGCAGTCAGAACCTGCGCATCAGCCAGCACATGATAGTCCGTGGCATATTCATAGTATTTTTTCCCGATCTGGTCCACGGCGAACATCATGGTAATGGGCATGACGGGCAGGCAATCGACCGCACGCCCGTCCAGCATTGCCAGAACCCGTTCTCGTCCGTTCATCACCGTTCCCTCAATCTGTCTTGCCGCCCCAGGAATTGCCCGAGGGGGCTGAATTATCAACCGGCCGGCTCAGCAGCAATGATGCCTTCGTCGTACTTCGCGACAATCTGAAATCCCGGCGGAACAATCAGGAACTCCTTTTCATCCCAATGTCCGTCCAGCAGGCGCCGTAGCAGGTCGAGATCTCCCTGCACTTTTTCAAACACCCAGCCGCGCTCCGCAGCATCCTGGCGCGTGCGCTCTTCAAAACTCCCGTCTGGTTCGATTCCCATCTCGATAAAAGTGAACTGACGGTAATGTCGTGTCAGATGGCCAAGTTCCTGCTGAAGATAACGAGCATTGTCCTCGCCGTAGCGCGCCACCATTTCCTCATAAGTTTGTAGGAAGCCCAGTTGCTTCCCGAGCGCAAGCTGGCTGAGGTCCCCGTCGGCGCCGCCGCGTTCAATCCAGCCTGTCGTCGTGAAGTAAACACCTGGGTGGGTCTGGAAGTAGTCCATGTAGCGCGAGGCGCTGCCCATGAAAAGCGTGATGCAGTCGTGCGCCCGAGGGACCACCAGTTGCCTGTCATGAGAGGTCAGTCCCACGATTCCGTTGTTGCAGAGACCGTAGCCGAGCAGGATGGCGTCGTAGGGAGTGTTGTCGATCCGGTCGATGGCTGCCTGCAGGCGCGTGTGCATCTCTGCCGTGCCCACGTCGTGCAGTCCCTTGGGCAGGAACTCCACGTCAATCGTGTGCGGCGAGCGCGCAATCAGCGCGCACATTTCGCGGAAGAAGATTTCACAACTGATCAGTCGCAACCGCATAGGCCTGTTCCGAGGCTCTCGCGCCAATCACAAGCACGCCGCAAGTTCGCGGATGAAATCCGGCGACGTGCCGCAGCAGCCGCCAATAAAGCTGGCACCAGCCGCAACCAGCGCCTTTGCCTGGCTGGCGAAGGACTGAGGCGTCTCGCTGTAGTGCAGCCGCCCGTCTACAATTTCCGGCAATCCGGCGTTCGGCTTCATCCACAGCGGCAGGTCCGTGGCAGCCCGCAGGCGTTTGCAGATCGCAATGTAACCTTCTGCGCCCTGGCCGCAGTTGGCTCCCACTACGTCTGCTCCGGCAGCCGTCAGCACGCCCGCGGCTTCTTCCGGCGTAGTACCCATTATGGTGCGGTCGTGCTCACGCCCGGAATCAAAAGTCATGCAGGCGACCACAGGAAGACCCGTCGCGGCGGCGGCCGCCACCGCAAGTTTCGCTTCAGCAGGGTCGCTCATGGTTTCGATCACAATTGCGTCGGCGCCGGCATCGGCCAGCGCCCGGGCCTGCTCCTCGAAAGCCTGGGAGACTTCCTCGGCGCTCACTTCCTCCGTGCACAACAGTCTGCCGCACGGCCCCATCGACGCAAAGACTCGAGCGCGTCCAACCGCGGCCCGCCGTGAAATCTCCACGCCCGCACGGTTGATGTCCTGCGCTCTTTCGGCAAGGTCGTGACGGGCCAGCATGATGCGGTTGGCTCCGAAAGTATTGGTCAGAATAATCCGGCTACCGGCTTCGACGTAGGCGCGGGCGACTTGCTCCACGCGCTCCGGATGTAACAGGTTCCACTCATCAGGACAATCGCCAGCCTGCAGGCCACGCGCCTGCAATTCCGTTCCCCAGGCGCCGTCGGTCAGGACGGGAGCCGCCGCCAATAGTTCTTCGAACAGCCTCTTCATATCCATCTCTTAACCGGAGCGGTTATCAGCCTGCTTGATCCGATTCACGTGTTTCACGCCGACGCTCCGCAGCACTTCTTGTACTTTCTGCCGCTGCCGCATGGGCAGGGATCGTTTCTCCCAGGCTGTCCCTTGTCGGATGCTTCTGCTTCCCGCAATCTTATCCACTCCATCACGTTGGCGGGCGCCCGGCGCTGCTGGAGTTCCCCGGCCATGAACCTCATGTACGGATCGATATGGTTGAAGAACTTCTTGTACCCGGCGCAAAGGTAATTAAGGCCTTGCTCGCCGTCGGGCGTGCGGATAAATCGGTGCTTTGGACATTCGCCGTTGCAGGCAAATCGCACTTCGCATTCAAGGCAATATTGCGGCAGCGTATCAAGTTTGTCCTGGCCAAACTTGCGCTGCTGGGCGGAATTCACAAGCTCGCTGATCGGTTTTTCCATGATGTTACCCAGCTTGTTCTCCGGGTAAACAAAATGGTCGCAGGAATAGAGGTCGCCGTTATGCTCCATGGCCATGGCCGATCCGCAGGTGTCGCGGAAAACGCAGAGGCTGGCGGGATAGCCCATCCAGCTTTCGAGTGCCACGTCGAACATCTGGACAAAGCATCGCCCCACGTCGTTGCGGACCCATTCATCAAAGATCGCACACAAAAACTTTCCGTACTGCAGCGGCTCAACCGACCACTCGGAAACCTGCGCGGGATCTTCCGCGCCGGGGCCGATCAGCACCAGGCCCGCCGGACTCGGCGCCTTGGCGATTCTTTCCACGATGGGGATAAACTGCATAAACCCGCTGCCGCTTTCCCGCAGGAAGCGGTAGACATCCAGCGGATGGTGGGAATTGTGGCGCTGCACAACCGTCAGCGTGTTGAACTCCACGCCGTGTTTCTTCAAAAATCCCAGGCCTCGCATCACGCGCTTGAAGGTCGGCTGGCCGCCCTTGTCCACTCGGTAGTGGTCGTGCAGCTTCTGCGGCCCGTCAATCGAAAGGCCCACCAGAAATTGATTCTTGGAAAGGAACTCGCCCCATTGGTCGTCCAGCAGAACGCCGTTGGTCTGGAACGCGTTTTCGATCCGCTTTCCGTCGGCGTACTTCTTCTGCAGCTCGACGGCTTTCTCAAAATACTCAACGCCCAGCAAGGTTGGCTCGCCGCCCTGCCAGGCAAAAGAAACCTGTGGAACATTCTGGGCCTGAATGTAGTCCCGGACGTAGGTTTCCAGCACGTCCTCGGGCATGGCCCAGCTCGATTGTCCCGGGTAGAGGTTCTCTTTTTCGAGATAGAAGCAGTAACGGCAGTCCAGGTTGCAGATGGGCCCTATCGGCTTGGTCATGATGTGAAAAGCCGTCAGGGGTTCCTGTACCGGTAGTGGCTTCTCAGCAACGCTGCTGTCAGGTGATTGGCCCATAGCTGGTCAGTCTATTCTATGCGGCAATCGCGCGCAATGAAGTCGGCTGCCGCACAATCATCGAGATCGCTTTTTCTACTGCCGCGCTTACCGGTGCCGAATGATGTGCAATCGCGCGACGCAACACCAAACAGAATACGTTGTATTGTGGACTGCTTTGGCTGAAAATCACTTCCATGAAAACTCAGAAACCACAGTCCGGCAGGGGCGCGCAAAAACCGCGCGGTGCGAACAAGAACAACGTGCTGACGATGGAGATACCCAGCAGCAGTAAAGGTATTCACAGGACGACAACGCACGGCCGCGAGCGCTTGAAAATCACCGAAGTGCGCGTCATCGTAACCTGCCCCGACCGCAACTACGTGCTGGTCAAGGTCCTCACCAGTGAGCCGGAACTTTACGGCGTTGGCGACGCCACGCTCAACGGCCGCGAACTGGCTGTGGCCGCTGCGCTCGAAAAACACATTGCGCCCATGCTGATCGGGCGCGACCCTGAGCAAGTGGAAGACATCTGGCAATGCCTCTATCGCGCTCCTTACTGGCGCTCGGGGCCCGTCCAGATGACGGCGCTTGCCGGCATCGACCTGGCGCTGTGGGACATCAAGGGCAAGCTGGCCGGGATGCCGGTCTATCAACTTCTTGGCGGGCTCACCCGGCGCGGCGTGCTGGCCTACACCCATGCAACCGGAAAAAACTTTGACGAAACTGAAGACGCGGTCCGGCGCGCCATGGAACGCGGCTTCAAGGCCGTGCGCGCGCAGGTGGCGATCCCGGGACTCGAGGGCACCTACGGAACGTCGCTGACCAAAACATCCGAAGAGACCGCCGGACGCGTGGACCAGCAAGCCGACCTTCCCTCGACGGAGGTGTTCGAGCCTGGCC
>JAJXZM010000011.1 GCA_021780055.1 Acidobacteriota bacterium | reverse complement strand
AACTGGTGGTGGTGCCGATTGCGGGCGCGGGAGCCAGGCCTCCCGATTATTCCGCCCCGGCGCAGATCACCTGGTTCCAGATGCCGGAGGCGCTGCTGTCAGGCCATGCCGCAGCCGCTCTTGCGCAATCAAGCAAATGGACGCCGCACCTGATTGACGACACGCTGAACCTGGTGCATGGCGTCCACGTGATGGATTGGAACGGCGACGGCCGCGATGAAATCCTTACGGCAAGCGACCAGGGGGTGAACCTGTTTACGTCAAAAGGACAAGGGGCGAACCTGGAGTGGGGCAGAACACTGCTCACTCCCGGCGATCAAACCGACCGCTACCACGGGGCAAGCGAAATCGATGTCGGCAAAATCCGCGGCAATCGCTTCCTGGCCACAATCGAGCCCTGGCACGGTGACAAGGTAGTGGTCTATCCGAGCGGCAAAAACGGATTTACTGAGCGACTGGTGATTGATTCCAGCTTCAAGAGCGGGCATGCGCTGGTGTGCGCTGACCTTGACGGCGACGGCAACGACGAAATCGTCGCCGGCTACCGCGGCCCGGGAACTTCGCTCGTTATTTACCATGCGAAGGATGATCAGGGAACCGCCTGGGAACGCGAAACGCTCGACACGGATATGTCCTCTTCCTGCCTGGCGATTGCAGACATCAATGGCGACGGCCGCCCGGACATCGTCGCCATCGGCTCGTCAACCGCCAACGTCAAGTGGTATGAAAATTTGAGGTCCTGAGCCCCCGGTTGGATGTCGCAGGCATCATGCCCCGCCTCTAGTAACCCCAACCTTCACGGCCACTTCACACAATCCTGTTGGGGTCGCTGGTGTCGGGCAATTGCCCGTGGTAGCGAAAGATCAGCTTGAGCAGGCGCACGAACATTCGTGACTGCTTGCGGACGTACCACTGGTCGGCGGCGCGGCGGTTGCCGAGCGCGTAAGTCGGGTAGGGATGAATTGTGTCCGCCATTTTGCGCAGCGTCACCTTATTCCGCATGGCGAGAGCGAATTCGCCGATCATATCGCCGGCGTGGGCGCCCAGAATGCTGGCGCCGTAAATCCTTCCGTTAAATTTGCTGGCGAAAACTTTCACCATTCCCGTGGTTTCGCGGTCAGTCACAGCGCGGTCGATTTTGCTGAATGGGAACCGGTATACAGCGTAGCGCTGCTTGCGCTTGTGCAACTCGATTTCAGACGCGCCCACGTGCGCAAGCTCGGGATCGGTGTACGTGCACCACGGCACGTTGGCGGTATCAACCTTCACTTTCAAGCGCAGCAGGGCGTTGGTGACGGCCACTTTGGCCATGTGCTCCGACATGTGTGTGAACTGGTAGAGCCCCGTCGCGTCGCCGCAGGCATAGATGTTCTCCACGGTGGTGCGGCAATGGCGGTCCACGGTGATGCCGCGGCGGCTTGCCTGAACGCCCGCAGCCTCCAGTGCCAGCCCGGCGATGTTCGGCCGTCGTCCCGCCGCCACCAGCAAGGCATCGCCTTCTACTGTTTCCGGCGCCGGCGAAGATTCGCTGAGAAAAATTGCGCGGATCGAAGCGCCGTCGTATTCGGTTTTTTCGATGGAGCTTCGCAGCAAAAACCGGATTCCATCGCCCGCGAGATGATCGCGCAAGAGGTCCGAAAGTTCCCCGTCATCGCGCGGCAGGATATGCGACCTCCGGCCAACGACCACAACCTCGCTACCAAGACGGCGGAAGGCCTGCGCCATTTCGATGCCCACGGGGCCTGCGCCGAGCACAATCAATCTTGCCGGAAGTTTTGGAATGGTGAAGAGGTTTTCGCTGGTCAGGTAGGGCGTTTCGACAAGCCCATCAACCTCTGGAACGACCGGCCGCCCACCCGTGGCAATCACAAAGAATCGAGAAGAAAACTGGCGCCTGCCGCCGCCCGGTCCCAGCACCTCAACCTGTGTCGGGCTGATGAACTGCGCCTTGCCTTCAATCACCGCGATGCCCATCTTCTGATAGACAGGAGGAGCGTCGGCCTCTTCGTAAACCGCGGTTTGAAGCTCGTGAACACGGTCCATCACCGCGGAGAAATCAAACTGCGGCTCAGATGCCCTCAGGCCATACCGGCCAGCGGTGCGGATGCTGTTGGCAACCCCGGCCGCCTTCAGCAGCGCCTTGCTGGGCACGCAGCCGGTCCAGGTGCAATCGCCACCAAGACGGCTCGCTTCGATCAGCGCGGTCTTCGCACCCAGCGAGGCGGAAATCCCCGCGGCAGTCAACCCTGCCGCGCCCCCACCGATCACGACCATGTCAAAATCCAGTGCCATATGCGCCTTGACGGTTGCGGCCACGTGCCTGGAATCGATACTCTTTTCAAGAGCCTGATTGAGAAACTTTATACCACGACCACTTCTTCGATGCGAGGGGACCCTGATGGATTCAGAGTCTTCCGTGGACACACATTTTCGCCCGCACCCCATCGCTCGATTTTCAACGGCGTGGGGCCGCTAATGTGGAAGTTGGGTACTTCTCGCCTGATTCCGCCGGGCACGGCATCTTCCGAGTATGCTGCGTTCGTATCCGGCCACGAGAACTTCTTATTAAAAAGGTTCGCCGCCCAGACAACGGCCGATGACATCCTGAAGCACCTGCCACGGAACATACATCCGACAGCCGATACGGAGCGAGTAGACCTTGCCGCTGTCCAGCCAGCGGTAAAACGTTGAGCGGGAAATGTGCCCGCCGGTCCTTCTGCGCAGGATTCGCCAGGCATTTGTGGGAGAAAGCAGGGGCGCGTGAGGGTGCACTTCCCCGCTGCGGAGAGAAACCGGCGGCAAACCTGCTCGATCAAAAACTTCGGGACTGAAAGCCATGCGTCGACACCTCAATTGGAATAGAACCGCATCAAAGCAAGCGGAGCCTTGCTGGTTGGACCTTAAGCATGTGGGTTCCGCATCGTAGACTCAGGCAAACGAGGGCAGGCCACCGGCGACCCCGAGGCTTACCAGCCTGAGAACGAACCACGCTCGCTGCTGTTTCCCGTTATTCGAAGGTGGGGTATTTAGGGTGTTCCTTCCGTTTGAAACTGTTCCCAAAGGTCTGCCATCCGGCGGCGGTCGCGTTTCCGGCTGCCGTCGTACTCACGATCGGAGGGGGACATTCTTGCTGGATCAAGCAGCAGACCCGTCGGCTGATGAGACCGGAAAAGCACCGGTTCTTCTTGTTGGCGCTGATGATAAGAACACTTGCCGCCGCTCAGGGAAGATGCCGGGAAAACGCAACCCTTTTCTGAACAGCGTGCAGTTGAAAAGGCGACAGACTCAGGTCTCCCGATGCCGCTTGTGGAAAGGGAGAGCTTCCGAGGTTCCGTGATCTGGCCGGCATGATGGCATTCAGGTTTCATCACAAAACTGACAGGCGGATTAGCAGGAGAATGAAAACGGATATTGCGGTTCGAAGATTTCATTGACACTCCTTCTTGTGACATGGGTTGTAGGTGCAGTTTGGCGGAAATGCATAAGCGGGAACTGGCATGAGGGAACCGGCAACAAATGGGTCAGCAGAAAGCCAAAACCAGTCCCCGGCGTTTGGAAAGATCTCAAGTCGTGCTATCCACCGGCCGAAGAGCATGAGTGGGAAGGACCAGCAGACAACTTCGGCCAAAGCGGACACCCCGGGAGTCATCCCTTGAGGACATTCATGCCCATACGAATGACTGGCAGGTGTGGAGCGGAAACCGCCGGAAGTACAAATAAAATCACTTGAACTACTAGTAAACATCCGAGCCGTAAATATTGAATTGCTCATTGACAAAAGCCCGTAATACTACTAAAAATTCACGTGAATTGGCACTACAAGCAGAACGTTTTGGATCGTGTGAGGGGGATCGTTAAGGTGAAGGTGAGTCCAGGCCGCGCGGTCCGCACCGTATCCCCCCCCTTTGTACGGTGTCAGGCTCAACGTAGCCTTGGCGCAACATTCAGGTTCGGAATAAACAAAAAGCTTCCGTACCGGGCAATCTGTGATATACTAGCCTATAACTATAGTCATGTCAAGTGAAAACTAATCAGGAGAAGGACCTCGATGGCTGAACTCGATGTCTCAAAAGTGATTCGCAGAGTACGGCAAAAGCTCCAGGTAAGCCAGGAAGGGTTGTCACGTTTACTGAATGCGACGAAAGGTGCTGTCCAGCACTGGGAGCGCGGCAGGAACCGCCCGGATCTGGCTCGCCTGATGGCCCTGCGCCAGCTCTGCCCTCCCTCCCAGGAGCGCAAGGACCTGGACGCTCTCATCCGGGAATCACAGGCCCAGGTTTCGCCTTATTCTTCTATCAAGACCGGATTGCGGGCCCAGGGACCCAAGGGGAAGGAACTTGATGATTTGTTTCCGCCGCAGGGGCTGGACGTCCTCCGCCGTGAAAACCAGCGCCTCCAGCGTCAGATTACCAAGCTCCAGTCGGTGTTGGACCGCAAAGTCCAGCAGGTCCAGATCCTTGAAGATCTGGCCAAGGACCTCCAAGGGCAAATCGCCAGCCTGAAAGCCGGGGTCCCGGTTGAATCGTCAGCCGCATCAGAAAGGGCAGCCGAGCCGGCGGCCGAGTAATACGCTGGGCAGATTCGCGCGATTTTCCGTGGGTCGCCGTCGCGGCAGGACTCCATCCAGAGTGGGCGGCGCGCCGACTCACAGAAAGCAAGGTCCACGCTGCATCTGCCGGAAGTACGCTGAACCTCCGGTTTCCGTAACGCTCTATTCACGAACGAGCTTTGCCATTTGCCAGTCGGCCTGCACACCGGCCGCAACCCGCATCAGCAGTTCCGACCCCTGGCCTCACTCCAGATCCAATCCGGCGTGTCAGCCGCGTCACGCATGCATTCTGACGATGCACCCACTGCCACCTCGTTTTCCGGGCGAATCAGCCTGGGCCCGCAATATTTCTTCGGCGGTTACTTGGCCAGCACTTTTACCATAACCACGCAGTGAGGGGCCACTCTGGCGCGGAAGAACCCGTCCGCAAACGGACCCAGGTCCCCATGTTTCCACAGGTCGCGAACGCGCTTACCCTCGCCCACGTAAACTGAAATCTCTTTAGGCGTCTCGCTCCGGTTCAGCAGCAGGTAGGCTTCTGTATGGCCGGTCAATTCCTTGCTCCACACTTCCGTATCGCCGTAATCGCGGTAACGCTGTCCCTGATGGCCCAGCGCGTCCTGGTCAACGGCGATCACTTCCTTATTGGTCAGGATTTCGCGAATGTCCGCCGGCATGCTGCGCAGGTCGTTTCCGGCGATCAGCGGCGCAGCCAGCATGGCCCACAGGCTGAAGTGCGATTTACTCTCTTCGAGCGAAAGGCCCGGATTGCCGACCTCTAACATATCGGGGTCGTTCCAGTGGCCCGGCCCAGCGAAGGACCACAGGTCGGCTTCCTGGTCCAGAATCTGCATCACGCCGCGCGTGTAAACGCCTGTGCAGCTCCAGCAATCTGTGATGTCACCGGTAGTCCTCCACAGGTTGCCAATGTCAGTCGCCCACTTCCACGGGTCCTCCACACCCCACTCGCACATGCTGAAAACGATGGGGCGTCCTGAAGCCTTCAAGGCGTCGCGCATAATGGCGTAGGAAGCCTGCACGTTCTGCGTGCTGGTGTTGCACCAGTCATACTTAAGATAGTCCACGCCCCAGGCAGCGTATTGCCGGGCGTCCTGGAACTCATAGCCCCGGCTGCCCGGGCGGTCCTGGCAGGTGCCGGTACCGGCGTCGGAATAGAGCCCGAATTTCAATCCCTTGGAATGGACGTAGTCCGCCAGCGCCTTCATGCCTGAGGGAAAACGCTCGGGATCGGGAACAATGTTTCCGTTGGCGTCACGCTTCACCTGCCAGCAGTCGTCGATCACAATGTACTGGTAGCCGGCGGCCTTCATGCCGCTGGAAACCATGGCGTCCGCCATTTCCCGAATCAGTTTTTCGCTGACGTTACAACCAAACTTGTTCCAGCTGTTCCAGCCCATGGGCGGGGTTTTGGCCAGCCCGTTATCCAGCGCCCAGGTCGGAACGGCGGCGCAGAAGAATATCGCAGCCAACAACAGCATCACTCTTTTCACGGCAGTTTCCTCCGTTTTTCAGATGGGTTCCCGGCGTTTTTTGCCAATGCGCCGCAGTATCGTATCACGCGCCGCTTCCCTCGTCATTCGTCTCCACCAATCGGCGCGGTCAGTAGGTGAAATGGCTGCCGGTTGACGTTTGTCCGCGTGGTTGTTACGATCATTCCTCTTCGAGGGTGAGATACATCGGGGCAATCCGGGGCCTGATCATTTCCATTCGAAGCAAGGTCCCTCCGCGCGGCCGGACGACGGCAGGAAGGGAGAATTGAAACGCGGAAACGTCTGATCTGTTGCATTCATCATTCCGTAAGCGCGTCCGTGCGCACGAGTGACCGCTTCGGATCACTCCTTCACTCCAGGTGTCCCGGCAATCTTGAAATCCAATCTGTCAATGGAGACAAAAGATGAGTCAGCAGGAAAAGCAGGTCTATGACGTGCTCGTGGTGGGTTCGGGTGCGTCTGGAGGATGGGCGGCCAAGCGGCTTTCTGAGGCAGGGCTGAAAGTTGCTCTTGTCGATGCCGGCCGCGAACAGTCGGACAAAAACTTTACTGAGCACGTACCGGCATTCAAGTTGAAGTACCGGGACATGGCTCCGGAAGTGATCCGCAAAACCCGTCCCGTGCAGAAGGACTGCTACGCCTGCATGGAGTACAACGCCGACTGGTTCTGCAATGATCTGGACGAGCCCTACACCACAGCCAAAGACATGCCGTTCAGTTGGCAGGGGCGCATGCGGATAACCGGCGGCCGCACCAACGTGTGGGGGCGGCAATCCTACCGGCTGAGCGACCTTGATTTCAAGGCGGCCTCGCATGACGGTTACGGAGAGGACTGGCCGCTCAGCTACAAGGACCTTGCTCCTTATTACGACATCGTTGAAGAGTACGTCGGCATCACCGGCATTCCGGAAGGCGTTTATGAGCTTCCCGACGGAAAGTTCCAGCCTCCCATGGGGCTGACCTGCGCGGAAACCCTGTTGCGGGAGCAGGTGAAGAAAAAACTCGGCAGCACGGTCACGCTGGGCCGGTCAGCCAACCTGACCAAATCAATCAACGGGCGCGCTCCGTGCCATTATTGCGGCCCCTGCGAGCGCGGCTGCGTTACGCACTCCTACTTTAATTCCTACTTCACCACGGTGGCGGATGCCAAGAACTCCGGGAAGTGCACTCACATTCCCAACGCCATGGTCTACAAGGTCCTGATGGACACGGACCGCAACCGCGCCAGAGGCCTGCTTTACATCGACCGCAATACGCGCCAGCCGAAGGAAGTTTACGGGCGCGTGGTGGCCCTGTGCGCGCAGTCGCTCGAGTCGGTGCGTATTCTTTTCAATTCCGCCAACCGGCAGTACCCGAATGGCTTGGCCAACTCCAGCGGCGTTCTGGGCCACTACCTGATGGACCACATCTCGGGTGGAGGCGCCAGCGGCGAATTGCCGCAGCTTACGGGCAAGCCTACGCTCAACGGGCCCAATCGCCCTGACGGCATTTATGTGATCCGCTTCCGCAACACGCATGACGGCCCGCGGTCAAAAAAATTCCTTCGCGGCTACGGCTTCCAGGGCGGCGGCGACGTCGGGTTCAACCGGGGCGCTCCAGGCTTCGGCATGGCCTACAAGAAGGCCATCCAGGAACCCGTGGTCTCAATCGGCCTTGGAGGCTTCGGCGAATGCCTCGCCCGATGGGAGAATTATGTGGAGATCAATCCAGGCGTGGTGGATACCTATGGAATTCCCGTTCTGAATTTCCACATGAATTACAGCGAGAATGAATACGCCATGCTGCAGGACATGGCGGAGTCCGCCGCCGAAATGTTAGAGGCTGCCGGCGCAAAGAACATACGGCTCAGAGGCCGCGCCGACGGCCCCGGTTGGGCCATTCATGAAGTGGGCATCGCCCGCATGGGCGACAATCCCAAGGCGTCGGTGCTGAATCAGTTCCAGCAAAGCCACGACGTCAAGAATCTGTTCGTTCTGGACGGTGCGGGGTTTACTTCAACAGCCTGCCAGAACCCGACGCTCACCATCATGGCGTTGTGCGTCCGTTCCTGCGACCACATGATGGAGGAAATGAAGCGCGGAAACATTTAGGGGCGGTCCAGTCACAGGCTCAGAAGTCCCTGTCACGGGGCAAACAGTCCCTGTTGCGCCGGGTCTTGTAACTGATTTTGAAGCAGTAGCGTCTAAGTGTACGATATCCAGCCGTGCTCGCGCCAGGGGTGAAGCGGGGCGGTCTCCACACGAAAGGGGCAGACATGATCCACAGATGGAAAGGTGCGGCTGTGGCCGCAATGGGGCTTTCATTGGGATTCCTATTGTTATTTTTCACCATACGCGCGCCGCGAACGATGGCACAATCTGCGCCAGCGGCGGGGCAGGCTTCAACCACGCCGGCAACCAAGACCGCCGCGGAGGTCTACAAGAACATCAAAGTACTCAAAGACATTCCCGCATACGAGCTGATTCCCACCATGCAGTTCATCTCGGCTTCGCTGGGCGTGCATTGCGACTATTGCCACGTTGAGCACCACTTTGACGAGGACACCAAAAAGCCCAAGCAACGCGCCCGGGAAATGATGCAGATGATGTTCGCCATCGATAAAGACCACTTCCACAACCACCAGGTGGTGACGTGCAACACCTGCCACAACGGT
>JAJXZM010000442.1 GCA_021780055.1 Acidobacteriota bacterium | reverse complement strand
CCAAAGTTCGTCGCTCTTCAGTCGTCAATTCAATAGGGGTTGCCGGTCGCATGCCCCCATTATACGTTATATCGGCCTTTTATGTCATTAAGTACTAGTTCGGTTTTCCACACGCGCGGGCATCTCCAAACCGCTTCGCGCACTCGATCTGCTCTGCCAGGGGCCTCTGAAAGCATGCAAAGGCAGTCGCCAGCGTCAAATTGTGTAATGCTGATCATTAAGGCCCTGGGCTATCGCCTTGCCGGACCTGAATCCTGCAAGCAATCGGATCCCGAGTGCGCTCACAGCAAATAGCAGTCCCCCTGCCAGCACCAAATCTCGAGGCCGCTTGAACCATAAGAGCTGCACCAGGAGGATCGATGCCGCCAGCAGCAGCAAAGCCAGTGAAAAGCCACGATGGTAACGGCGGATCTCCGACTGCACCCAGGAGTCTACGCGGTGCTCGATTTCCCTGCCTTCGTCGGAATCTGTGCAATCGGGCTTTTTGTGGCAACAGTTGCAGACGTGCGCCGGAGCTTTGTAGCGCACAACATTGTTGAGGTGATCGATCGAATGGCGGTGAAGCAGTTTCCCCGTAGGGCATTCCCAGTGGTCCAATTCCTTGTGGAATTTGAAGCCAGTCACCCGCATCTGCTCCGACCGCCGGTGGGAATGCTTCGCCAGCCATTCCAGCATCAGGGCAACCAGCACCAGAAACGACGCGTAGCCGGCGGCCATCAGTAGTTCGGCATGGAACCCGTCGATCATCATTTCACCCCGGGCGACTCCACGATCTCGGTGAAGAGGCTTCCTTCGGGTTGTTCACCCACCACCTTGGGGGCCACATTTCGCACTCCCAACCAGGCCAGGTAAACGACCGGCAGCACGCCCCCGACGATAAACAGGACGTCGCCCGGCAATCTCATCCACTCGATCAGTGCGTTCAAATGCCCTGTCAGATATTGCAGGGTCCTGGCGTCGTAGTAGCCGTAACGCACGGAGTGGTATAACTGGATGATGCCCAGCGGAAATAGCGAGGCAAACACCATCCAGGCCAGGCCGATGTTCAGCGACCAGAAGCTGATTTTTGCCGCACGATCGGACCAGCGGTCCTGCGGAACCATGTACCGCAGGCAGAAGATCGCCAGTCCCACGGCCAGCATCCCATACACGCCCATCATCGCCGCATGGGCGTGGTTGGCGGTAAGCGCCGTGCCGATTTCAAAGTAGGAGACGACGGGCAGGTTGATCAGGAACCCAAAGATGCCGGCACCCAGAAAGTTCCAGAAACCAACCGAGGCCAGAAACATGACGGCCCAGAAGTGCGGGAAGAGCGATTTTGATCTGGCGCTCTGCTCCGCACCCAGTTGCAGGAAGCTCCAGGCTTCCAGCGTCAGAAAAGTGAGTGGAATGACCTCGGCCGCCGAAAAGAAGGCTCCCAGCGCCATGTGGACGGCCGGCTCGCCGGAAAAGTAGAGATGGTGCATGGTTCCGATCACGCCGCCAGCAGAATAGAGCAGGATGTCGAGATAAACCATCGTCAGCGCCACACGCTCGTGAACGACTCCCAGGAGCACAAAAATATAAGCCACCATAATAGTGGTGAACAGTTCCAGGAAATCTTCCACCCAAAGGTGCACTACCCAGAAACGCCAGAAGTCTGTGGTGGTAAAAGTCTCAGCGGGTCGTGCCAGCAGACCAACCGCATAAAATGCGGGGATGGAAAGAGCCGAGAAGAAAAACAGCCAGGGCAGGTTGCCGATGTGTTCTGAACTCAGGCGGCCACGCAGCCCTCGGAAGAGAATGATCACCCAGAAAAAAAGCCCGATGATCAGCAGGATTTGCCAGAAGCGTCCCAGATCAAGGTATTCGAATCCCTGATCGCCAAACCAGCTCCAGAGGTGGGTGATCCAGCCTTCGATCCCGGCGTATTCACCGATCAGACTCCCGAACACCACCACGGCCAGCGCACCCAGCAGGCCGTAAGCCAAGAGGCTTTGCCCTTTGGGCTCGCGCCGCGTAATCATGGGAACCAGGAAGATTCCGGCGGCCAGATAAGACGTGGCCACCCAGAAAATGGCAAGCTGGACGTGCCACGTGCGCGCGACGTTGAAAGGCAACAACTGCGCAAGGTCGATGCCGAAAAAGTTGGAAAGGTCTGCCCGGTAATGCTGCGACGCGCCCCCAAGCAGCGTCTGCAGCAGAAAGAGCACGGCCATCACCAGGAAAAAGTATGCCGTGGCCCGTTGGGCGGGCGTCAGTCGAACAGTATCCGGAGGACGGAAAGAAACCGTTGTCCGCTGCCGCCCATGCCAGCCGAGGAAGTTCCACCGCCCAAAAGCCGCCAGCAGAAGCCCGATGCCTCCCAACAGGGCGATCAGCGAAAGCACGCTCCAGACAATGGCGTCGGCCGTAAGGTGATTATTCACCAGCATCTCGGGCGGCCAGTTGTTTGTGTAAGAGTAGTCGAGTCCCGGCCTTTCAGCCGCCGATGCCCACGCCGACCAACTGAAGAAGGCGGTCAGGTCGCGAATCTGCTGCGGATCAGTAATGGCCCTGGGCCGCAATCCAAACTTCGTGGAGGGCTGTGAGAAAAAGTCCTGGTAATGAGCAACCAATTCCTTGAAGGCGGCAGCTTGTGCCGCTGTGTATTGCAGCGTGCCGGTCGCGGGGTCGTAACGATTGGTTTTAAAGTCTTGTACGGTCTCGGCCTGCGCGCGGTCTGAGGATGCGCCCCCGTATTCCTGGCGTACGATCAGCGCAGCGCGGTGAAGATAATCCGCCGTGAAGTCAGGACCGAGATAAGCCCCGTGGCCGAAGATCGAGCCGTACTCCATCAGGCCGTTGCGGAGAAAAGTCTCCTGTCCGCGGGTGATGTCCGCCCCGGTAAACAGGACCTGGCCGGAGGCATCAACCACCCTGGCCGGAATCGGCGGCTCGCTGGTGTAAGTACGGTAGGCCAAAAGGCCCATTACAAAGAACCCGAACAGCAAGACGATCACAACGGCCTGACCCCACCTGCTGGAAATGATCAGGTTGCGTTTGGAACTGGTTTCCATCCCCTGCCTCCTGGCTCTGAATTTTGGCGTTGGCCCGCAAGATCGGGAGGCCCCTACTATAACCGCCGGAGGAGCCACAAGCCGTGACATTTGTCACAGGATATGTGCCGAAATAACAAGATAGGGCATCAAAACGGAATGTCAAGTCCGTTGTCAATTGAAGTGCTTCTCTGGGTGCTTGTCACGCGGCGTGTTCGCCAAACCATTTGGCCATCGCGACCCGGCGGGACAGCAGCAACAAGTGAAGGAACATATGGATAACGGCGCCTACCTGCTAAACTAGCCGCATGTTTCGCACAAGGTTCAAGAAAGAAATTGTTGCCGAATTTTTGCCGCCGTTCCACAAGGCTAAAAAGCACAAGGTGATTATTCTCTGCGACGGCATGCCGTCGGTTCCTACCAAGCAGCCGCTTGCGGAATTCCTGGCGCGCAAGGGCTACTGGGTGTTCTATCCGCGCTGGCGCGGGGCGTGGGAAAGCGGCGGGATGTTCCTGGAGAAATCGCCGGCGGAAGACATTGCCGACGTTGTCACCGGAATCATCACGGGTAGGATCGTGGAAAGCGCCTTCGGGCAGGAGTTCCGTGTGAAGCCGGACGAGATTTTCGTGATCGGCGGAAGCTTTGGCGGCGCGGCAGCCATTCTTGCCTCACTCGACCGCCGAGTGAAAAAGGTGGTCGCCAATTGTCCGGTTGTTGACTGGAGCGTTCTGGAGGAAGAACAGGAAAAGGAAACCTCCAACAAAAGCTATCCCGCCTACATCCGCGAAGCCTTCGGCAACGGCTACCGGCTCACAGACAAAAACTGGAACAAGCTGCGGCGCGGCGACTTTTATAATCCCGCGTATCACGCTGGGGAACTGACCGCTTCAAAAATCATGATGTTCCACGCCAAAGACGATCCGTACATCCCCTGGAAGCAGGTTGACGATTTTGCGCGGCGCGCGGAAATCAAACTGCACCTGCTCAGGCGCGGCGCGCACCTCAGCACCAGCAGAACCGTCCAGAAGTACTGGCCCCGCATCCGGCGGTTTTTCGAAGCCTGAAAACAGGACCCGTCCGCCATTCCTCGTCACGTTTCACCCATTCAGCAGGTCTTCGACGGCAGAAAAACCTTGACATGGCTACGCTAGCATGCTAGTCTTTAGGATGCCGGTTCAGGGGGCCGGCGGCGGGCGTTCATCGTACGAAACGAAGCTCAAAAATAAAAAAGAATACCTTTTTTAAAAAACGAACCGGAGAAGTTATTGATAACAAAGGATCGGGCACAAAAAACGAACCGAAACGAACCTAAAAACGAAGCGGAGAAGTTGTTGAATACATTAGGCCATTGAAAAAACGAACCGAAAACGAAGCTAAAAACGAACCGGGCCATGTTGTTGATAACAAAGAAATGCCCAAAAGCATTCGGCAAATGTTCTGGCAACCGCGCATACTCCCAAATCCGGCCCCCTTTGCCATGCCATCTTCACAAACAAACCCCTCCGCTCGAAACCTTGTTACAATGGGCAGGCTAAAATCCAACTTGCCTCGGGAGAGAACATGAAAGTTGCCGCAGTCCAGATGGACGTCAAGATCCTTGAGAACGAGCATAACCTCGCCAAAGTGCTTGAGCACCTGGAACGTGCTGCGGGCGAGGGCGCAAAACTGGTTGTCTTCCCGGAGTGCGCTCTTTCCGGCTACTGCTTCACCAGCCGCGAAGAGGCGCTGCCCGCCGCCGAGCCCATTCCCGGGCCTTCTACGGAAAAACTTGCCGCAGCCACCAAACGCCTGGGCGTCTCAATCGTGGTCGGCATGATGGAACACGCCGGCGAGCATCTTTTTAACGTCGCAGCCGTGATCACTCCAGAGGGCATTCAGGGAACGTATCGCAAAATTCATCTGCCGTATCTGGGCATCGATCGTTTCGACGGGCTGGGTGATCTTCCCTTCCCCACCTTCCAGGCCGGGCAGGCAAAGATCGGCGTCAACATCTGCTACGACTGCAGTTTCCCGGAATCCGGCCGCGTGCCCAAACTGAAGGGCGCGCAGATTCTGGCCATTCCCACCAACTGGCCCGTGGGTTCAGACACCTGGGTGCACATTCCCAAAGTGCGCGCCATTGAAAACCACATGTATGTGGTTGCCGCCGACCGCGTGGGCGAAGAGCGCGGCTTCCGCTTTGCCGGTCATTCCCAGATCATTGACGTCACGGGCGCCGTGCTGGTGGAAGCCGGCGACACCGAGGAGGCCATCCTCTACGCCGACGTGGAACCCGCACGTGCCGACGAGAACCGCGTGGTGCGGATCGCCGGCGAATGGGAATACGATCGCATCGCCGACCGGCGCCCCGAAATGTACGAACCGATTACACGGCAGAAATGAGGCTTGGATGACGGGACGGCTGCGAGGAGCAATTCTAATCGCGCGGTCGTCTAGACGTTGAAGAAACAGAGTTCCGGTTCCTGCCGGGCGTCGTGCAGCAGCACCAGCGCCAGTTCGCGGGCGTGATAATCGCCCCACATGCAGGATTCCCCGCACGGCACTTTGCGCCCTTCCGGAATGTGGTCCCATCCCCGGGGCCGGTGGTAAATGGAATGGAGAACCAGTCCCTCATGCGACGGATCAGCCGACAAATAAGGCTCCGCCAGCAGCGTCTGCGCCACGGTCAAGGCCGCCTGCCGGTAGCGATTGCTCTGCTCGGCGCGCTGCCGAACACAATCGAGGTAAAGGCCAAGCCGCCACAATCCCTGCGCCGCAATCGAAGCAGCAGAACTGTCCACCGGTTCGAAATCGTTGAACGGATCGCTCGGCCGCGAAAGATAGTCACCGAGTTTCGCGAGTCCCGGCGCACCCGTGTCCCAGTAAGGAACACCGTCGGCGGGCGTCTGCTCAAGGTAAAAGTCCGCAGTTGCCTCGGCGGCGCGGAGCATCATGGCCTCAACCTTTTCGAACCCGCCGAGGGCACTAAATTCTTCGGCGGGAAGCGTGCGGATGAATTCCAGTTGCTCCGCAAAGCCCAGAATGGCCCACGCCAGGCCGCGCGTCCAGGTGGTGAAGGGCGAATAGCCCTGCTGCACGTTGGGGCAGCGATAGCGGCCGTCCTTTGCGTTGAACAACGACTCATGCGCCACACGCCCGCGCACGTCGTAGCGGTCGCGGCCTTCGCCGTAATAAACCGAATACCGGGCGGTGGCATCGGCGTGCTGGATCAGGCGTTCAAGCAAAGAGACTTTGTGGTCAGATTCCTCATGCAACGCAAAGCCAAGTTGGTGGGCAACGGCCAGCGACCGCAGCGAGCGAATCGTATCCACAAACAGGGAGTGCGCGCCGTTGAAAGAGTAAATATATCCGCCGCAGTCGGAGGTGCTCGACCAGCGCGCCGCCTGCACCGCGCCGCTGGCTTTGAGCGCCAGCCTGTAGTAATCGCGCTCCGGTTGCGTCGCCAGGATTTTGTCCCCACGGGCCAGCCGCGCCAGATTGCCGAAGGTGCTGACCACGTTGAATCCATGATCGTGGACGCCGGTGTGCGTGGTGTAGCTTTCCATCCACTTCCGCGTTCCCTCGCGCCCGTATTCGAGAAACCACGCCTCGCCCGTGGCGTCAAACTGCAGCAACGCCGATCCGTATTGGAACCCTCGCGTCCAGTCAGTCCAATCGCGTGGCTGGTAGCGCCCCTCGACGGTTACGACAGGCGGCCCGCTGGCAGGGTCCCACGATTTCTCAATGGCGCGAATCTTTGCCGCCGACAATTCAAACAGCCTCTCCAACTGCGGGTGGAGCTTCGCGGAAGAAAGTTCAAAATCGATCTGAATCATTTTGGATCACACCGTCTACAGTCGGCGGAGGTGGAAGCCTCCGTCCACGTTGAACACTTCGCCGGTCGAGAAGGGATAAGCGCCCTGCGCAATGGCCGCGACCGCCCGGCCCACGTCTTCCGGAGTTCCCCAGCGGGCAATCGGCGTCAGGCCCTCGGCGATCATGCGGTCGTATTTATCCTTCACGACAGTTGTCATGTCAGTTGCGATAATGCCCGGCCGCACTTCATAAACATTGATCCCGTATTCCGCCAGGCGCACAGCAAAGAGTTGCGTGGCCATCGACAGGCCGGCTTTGCTCACACAATAGTCCCCGCGATTGACGCTGGCCGCATAGGACGAGAGCGAAGTGATGTTGATGACCTTGGGCTTTGCGCGGCCGGCGGGAAGATCAGGCAGCTTCGGGATCCAGTGGTTCGCAACGGTCTGGGTCAGAAAGTAAGGCCCCTTCAGGTTGATGGCGATCAGGCGGTCAAAGCTCTCTTCCGTGGCTTCCAGCAGGTCGGCGCGCACCGCCGGCGCCACGCCCGCGTTGTTGACCAGCACATCAATCCAACCGGGACCGCGCTCAATGAATTCCAGCAGGCGGGTGCGGCCCTGCGAGGTGGAAATATCGGCCTGGACGGTTTCGAACTTAGCCTTGTTCGCGTCCGGAGCAGCTTCAGTGCACAGACGCTTGCATTCTTCCGCGGCTTCGGAATTCTCCGTGTAATTGATCGCCACGCCGAAACCCGCGCGAGCCAGGCTGAGACAAATTCCTCGTCCAATGCCGCGCGAACCGCCTGTCACCAATGCAGTTGGATATTCCGGAAACATGCCCTAAGACTATACCGGAGGATGCCTTCGGCAATGCAAAAAATCTGCTCGCCGCACGGACTGGCAGACGCCTCGCCCCTGCCTGCAGGTGGACTGGCCAGCACGATTGCAGTAGTATTCCGACGTTCTTCAGAGCCGGCAAGTATCTTCGGGGGACACAAACTGAAATGAATAGCCAAGCCACCCAATCAAAATCTTTCAGGAACAGATCGCGTGCCAATCGCGCGCTGTTATTCATCGCTGTGCTGTTCTCGGTTGCCGCAGGTTTTCTTCCAATCCAAATGTTGCCCGCAACGCCGTCCGAGCCCTCAAAACCGATTTCTCTGGATCCTGAAAATCCGCACTATTTTCTTTTTCAGGGCCGGCCCACGGTGCTGATTACTTCAACAGAACACTATGGCGCAGTGATGAATATGGATTTCTATTACCCGCTTTACCTGAACCAACTTCACGAACATGGGTTCAACCTCACGCGACTTTTTTCCGGCATCTATGTTGAAGATTTCGCCGCATTCAACATTGCCAGAAACACGCTGGCCCCGGCTCCGCTGCGGTTTATCTGTCCGTGGGCAAGAAGCACGCAACCGGGCTACGCGGGAGGCGGCAACAAGTTTGATCTTCATACCTGGGACACGGCCTACTTCCGCCGCTTGAAAGACTTTGTTACGCAGGCCGGCAAACGCGGCATTGTGGTGGAGATGGTGCTATTTTGCCCCTATTACGAAGATTCTCAGTGGGACCTCAGCCCCGTCAAGGCAAGCAATAACATCCAGGGCATCGGTGACATCCCACGAACAAAAGCGCTGACGCTCGACAACGGTCCGTTGCTCGCAATTCAAGACGCCATGGTCCGCAAGATCGTCACGGAGCTTCGTGACTTTGACAACGTGTACTACGAAATCTGCAACGAGCCTTACTTCGGAGGCGTGACCATCGCCTGGCAAAATCACATTGCCGAAACGATTAAGACCACGGAGGCAGCGTTCCCTGCGCAACACCTGATCGCACAGAACATTTCGAACGGCTCCAAAAAGATTGAAGATCCCAATCCATCCGTTTCAATTTTCAATTTCCACTATTCGCGGCCGCCG
>JAJXZM010000433.1 GCA_021780055.1 Acidobacteriota bacterium | reverse complement strand
TGGATGGTTTCGGTGTCCAATTCCTTGGCAAAATCAATGGTTCGCTGAATGGTTTCCGGAGTTTCACCCGGCAAGCCGATGATGAAATCCCCGTGAATGGCAATGCCGACCTTCTTGCAGTTTTTCGCAAACCTGCGGGCCATTTCAGTCGTGGCGCCCTTCTTGATGTTCTTCAGAATCTGGTCGTCCCCTGACTCAAAGCCCACAATAAAGAGACGCGCACCACCGTCGGCCATGGCCTTCAGCGTTTCATAGTCGCTGTGGTCGCGGGCCGTGCACGACCATCGGAAGCCGAGCGGCTTGAACTTCTTGCAAAGTTCCAGCACGCGGTCCTTACGGATGTTGAAGGTGTCATCGTCAAAGAAGAATTCTTTCGCCTGCGGGAAAAGCTTGAGTGCGCCTCGAATTTCACTGACCACGTTGTCTACGGAGCGCGTACGCCAGGCGTGGCCGGACAGCGTCTGCGGCCACAGGCAGAATGTGCAAAGAGCCGGGCAGCCTCTCGACGTATAGAACGACACGAAGGGGTGCAGCAGGAACGGAACGTTGTAGTTCTCAATCGTCACGTTGCGCTTGTAGACTTCGGTGGCAAATGGCAACCGGTCCAGGTCTTCAGTTTGGAGTTCTTTGCGCGGCGGATTGTGGACGATTTTGCCGTCCTTACGGTAGCTTGCGCCCAGAATCTCGCTGAGCGGCTTGCCCTGCGCAAACTCGACCACGGCATAGTCAAATTCGCCGCGGACGATGAAATCGATGTCCTCGCTGGCCATCAGGCTCTCGTCGGGCTTTACCTGTACGGGCGGGCCCACGAAGGCGACTTTCAGGCTGGGCTTGGCCTCCTTCATCTTGCGGACGAGTTTCAGGTCAATCTCAAACCCAACCGCAGACGTGAACAGAACCAGAAAATCGTAGTCTTTGGCGATTTCTACCGTCTGCTGGGGCGAGACTTTGTGCGGAGGCGCATCGAGCAGTCGGCTTCCAGGCAACATGCCGGCGGCATAAGTCAGCCAAACGGGATACCAATACGACTCAATCTCGCGTGTGGCCGGCCATCTCGAGCTTGCACCTCCGTCGAACTTCTCAAAGCTTGGAGGATTCAGCAAGAGCGTCTTCAAAACTGACTCCATACACACTCCCTTCTAATCGCAACCTGATTCGGTAATGTCAAGCATCCGCCCGTCCGGGTTATTGTACACGAAAGTCTCGCCTTTGTTCGAATTGCTTGCGCCGGAACAAGCTGCTAAACGCCTTGCACGCCAATCATTAAGTTTACACCGTAGCGTTGAGCTTGAACGCTGAGGAGCGGTCTTTTTAGCCTAATTCCCTGCCCGGCTAGTTGGTATCCAGCCGCTTGAGGGCGTTCTGCGCCGGCTGATTGTCGGGGCTCAGGCGCAACGCCGAACGGTACTGCTCAATCGCCAGCTCCTTTTTTCCCCACATTTCGTAAATCTGTCCCAGCCAGTCGTGCGCCGCTGCATGGGGCGGAAAATCGTCGCGCCGCGGGCTCCTGGCAAGGTAGAGTTTCAAGTCCTGCTCGGCCTTGGAAAGGCTTTGCCGCTTCATCACATTGGCGACCGCGGTGTAATAGTCGATGCGGGGATCATTGGGCACGATGAGCGATACAGCACGCACTGCTGATTCAACTTCTGCCGGTTTCTGGTTGGCCTCATAGAAATCTGCAATCTCAAAATAGTCTCCAGCGCGCTGCGGCTTTGCTCCCAGGACTTTGCGATATTCCTTGTCGGCAAGCTCCGGCCTGTCCAGATCCCGCCAATAGATGGCGCGGGCCAGGTCGCCTTCGGTAGGGTTGCGCGAGGCGATTTCCTGCAACTGCGCCCAGGCCTTGTCCTTGCTTCCGCCCAGTATCCACGGGGCCTGAAGATAAAACTCCATCAGGTCGCGGCGAGCGGGCAGATTGTCGGGATCGAGTTGCACCGCCGTTTGATATTCCAGCCTGGCCTTACGAGCAAGCCAGAAACTGCGGTCCATGTCAGCTTTCATGCCGTAAGACCGTGCCAGCCAAAAGTGGGATTCCGAACAATCGGGCGACAACTGCACGGCGCGCTCGGCAAAATCGACGGCCTGGTCGTACTTGCCCATATCAAGAAACGAGCGGGCCAGCCACAAAGTGGCCTGGGCGTTATTCGGGTTTTTTGCAACCTCTTGCTGAAGGGCCGCAGCCGCCTTTGCATACTGCCCGGCGTCCAGATCCGCTGCAATCTCGGGCCGGGCCGGACACGGACCGGCCGCCGCATCTCCCTTGGCCCATGCCTGGACACAAAGCGCCAGGCTACAAAGTATTGCTGCCAGAATCGGTTTTTCAAAGAATGTCATAAGCTAGAAAAGAAAATTGGCAGGGACTATGAGGTGGCTTGCGGCAGGCCTCCGTTGTGGGAAAAATCCATAAGCACCCTATCTTAACAAAAACCTCTCCAAAACGCCTACAGCGTAATTGGGAAAGCGCCCAGCCTACTCGTAAATATGATGCATCGTTTTAGCAGAAGGCAACATCAATATGAATTGAGTTTCCAGCGGCTTACCCAACCCCTTCAATAGCTGGCCCGTGGAGACTAAGTCTCCGCTTATCTTGACGGTGGGAAAAGACCATGAGAGGATTAGGTTTACTGGGCCTGTAGCAGGAAAGGATGATGACAAGAGGATGAACGTGAACAGTCACGTTGAGAACTCGGTATGCACCGAGCCGGGGACGCTGCTGCTGATGCGGCCAAGGGGTTTCTGTGCGGGAGTTATCCGCGCCATTGACGTTGTCCGAATGGTTCTGGAAAAATTAGGGCCGCCCGTATATGTTCGCCGGGAGATTGTCCATAATCGTTACGTTGTGGACGAACTGGCAAGCCAGGGCGCGGTCTTCGTCGAGAACCTCGAGGAAGTCCCAACAGGGGCTGCCGTAATTTTTAGTGCCCACGGAGTGTCGCCGGCAGTCCGGGAGGAAGCACGGGCCCGCGATCTTCGTATCATTGACGCCACCTGCCCTCTGGTCACAAAGGTCCACCTGGAAGTGATCCGGTACGCGCGCGAAAAATACACGATCGTCCTGATCGGCCACCGCGACCACGATGAAATGATCGGTACCCTGGGTGAAGCTCCCGAGTCTATCCAGCTGATTTCCTCGGTGGCTGATGTGGAAACTCTGGAGCCGGCCGATCCGAACCGCATCGTTTACCTGACGCAAACAACACTCAGCCTTGATGATACCGCCGAGATTGTAGGCAGGCTGAAGGAGCGTTTCCCGGCGATTGTTGGTCCGCCTGGACAGGACATTTGCTATGCTACCCAGAACCGTCAGATGGCCGTGAAGGCCGTTGCTCCCAAGGCGGATGCAATCCTTGTGGTGGGAGCGCAGAACAGTTCGAATTCCAACCGGCTGGTGGAAGTGGCACGGCGGGCGGGAACGTCGGCTTACCTGATCGGCAATGCCGGCGATATTCTTCCGGAATGGGTCAATGGCAACCGCCGCATTGGGGTCACCGCAGGCGCTTCAACACCTGAGGTCCTGGTTCGTGAGGTCGTGGACCGCTTAAAGAAACTGGGCTTTACAAATGTTGAGGAAGTTGAGTGGATCGAGGAAGACGTTCGCTTTGCTCTGCCGGCTGAGATGAAGGTCTAAAGGGGTGCTAAGGGAGTACAAGAGGGTTTCATGACACAGGAAGCGGGAGTTGAACTCGAACCGACCAGTAACGGCCGTGCGGTAGGAACCATTGATGCAGACCTTGATCTCAAAGTCCGGCAGGCCGTAGCACGGGCAACCGAACACCTGCTCTCATTGCAGGCCCCGGAGGGCTACTGGGTCGGAGAACTCCAGGCTGATTCCACTCTGGAGTCAGACTATGTTTTTTTTCTTCACGTCGTTGGGCAGTTCGAGCCCGAGCGTGTGGCAAAGCTTGCGAATTACATTCGCCGTCGCCAACTCCCCGACGGTGGGTGGAATATCTATCAGGGCGGCCCCTCGGAGCTGAACGCAACCGTCAAGGCGTATGTGGCGTTGAAGTTGGCCGGCGATACCCCAGAACAGCCGCACATGGCAGCGGCCCGGCTCAGAATCCACGAACTTGGCGGCCTTGAACAAACCAATTCCTACACCCGTTTTTATCTGGCGCTTGGCGGCGCTGTAAAGTGGAAACACGTTCCGGCCATTCCGCCGGAGTTGATGATTCCCCCTTCCTGGTTTTTCTTCAATGTGTATTCGGTCTCGTCATGGACCCGTGCCATTGTTGTGCCGCTGACAATTCTCTATGCGTTGCGCCCGCAGTGGCCTGTTCCGGAGTATGCCAGGGTTGATGAACTTTTCCGTGACCCCTCGGGCCACATCCCCGCCTTTGATTGGGACCGCAAAATCATCAGTTGGCAGAACCTGTTTCTGGCCATAGACCGTTTGTTCAAGCTTCACGAATCATTGCCATGGAAACCATTGCGGAAGATTGCCTTTGCCCGGGCGCGCAAATGGCTGGTAGAGCATCTTGAGCGGAGCGAGGGTCTCGGCGCAATCTACCCGGCCATGGTTAATTCGGTTTTTGCCCTGCTGGCCATGGGGTACCCTGCTGACGACCCGCTGACGGCCCGCGAGTTGAAGCACCTGCGCGATTTTGAGATCGAAAAGGGCGACACGATTTGCTTGCAGCCGTGCCTGTCACCAGTGTGGGACACCGCCATCGTGATGTACTCGCTTGAGGAAGCTGGACTTCCAGCTGACCACCCGGCCTTGATCAAGGCTGCAAAGTGGCTGCTGGATCGGCAGATTGTCGGGCCCGGTGATTGGCAGGTGAAAAACAAAGACGCCGCTCCCGCCGGATGGGCGTTTGAGTTCCGGAACGATTTCTACCCGGATGTGGATGACGCATCCTTTGTAATGGTGGCGCTGCAGCGCGTTGCTTACCCTGATAAAGCCCGCCTTGAACATTCCCTTCGACGCGGACTCGAGTGGCTGGTCAGCATGCAAAACCGTGACGGCGGGTGGGGCGCGTTTGATCGCGACAATGACTGCGCGGTCCTGACCAAAGTGCCCTTTGCCGATCACAATGCCATGATTGATCCGTCCACCGCAGACGTTACCGCCCGGGTGTTGGAGTGCCTGGGCCGCCTTGGGTGGCCCTCTTCGCATCCTGTGGTGAAGCGCGCGCTGGCCTTCCTGGGAAAGGAACAGACTGCGGAAGGCGCCTGGTACGGACGTTGGGGCGTGAACTATATTTACGGAACCAGCGGCGTTCTTCGGATGCTGGAAGCCTTTGGCCTTGGCAATTCGACGGAAGCGCAAAGAGGAGCTGACTGGATCTGCTCAGTGCAGAACCGTGGCGGCGGCTTCGGAGAATCCTGCGCCTCCTACGATGACCCTTCTTTGAAGGGACGGGGAGCCAGCACGGCGTCGCAAACAGCCTGGGGGCTGATCGGGTTGCTTGCCACCCGGAGTGTGGATGATCCGGCCGTTATCAACGCCGTTCAATACCTGCTGGACGAGCAGACAGAAGAGGGATACTGGAACGAAACTGAGTTCACCGGAACGGGTTTCCCGCGTGTTTTCTATCTCTGTTATCACCTATATCGGAATAGCTTTCCATTGTACGCGCTGGCACACTACCAGAACCTTCGTGACAAGAGAGGCCATGGGGAATCCATCCGATTTTCACCGGCCGAATTCAGGCCGCATAATGGGAACGGAAAAAAGAACGGGAGGCATTGATGCGGTTTCCGCTTAGTTTGACTACGAGCCTTAGTACTTATATCGCGGGAAAGAGGCTTCGGGGGACTCAGAAATTTCCTTTGGTTATGATGCTGGAACCGCTGCACGCCTGCAACCTGACCTGCACGGGCTGCGGACGTATTCGGGAATATAAGGACACGATCCGTGACAAGCTCACGGTGGAACAGTGCTTGAATGCAGTTGATGAATGCGGCGCACCGATTATCTCCATTTGCGGCGGTGAGCCGATGATCTATCCGGAGCTTCCGCGGTTGGTCAGCGAGATCCTGGCACGCAAGAAGAACATCTACCTGTGCACCAACGGGATGTTCCTGCGCAAGAAACTGCAGGACTACAAACCCACCCCGCGTATGTTCTTCAATGTTCACCTGGATGGCCTCGAGGAAACCCACGACCTTTGCGTGGAGCGGAAGGGTGTGTTTCGAGAGGCGGTCGAAGGGATCAAACACGCCAAAGCCAACGGGTTCCAGGTGTGCACGAACACTACCATTTACAAGCAGACCGATCTTGATGAGATTGCAGCACTGTTTGAATTTATGCGGGGACTGGGTGTTGACGGGCACATGATGTCGCCGGCGTATTCTTATCTGGCCGTCCAGACCAAGGAAATCTTCATGTCGCGCCAGGAGGTCCATGAAAAGTTTCGCCAGGCGAGCAAGCTGCTTGAGCAATACAGCATCATGACTTCGCCGATTTACCTGGAGTACCTGCGGGGCGAGCGCGAGCTTGAATGCACGGCGTGGGGGAATCCAACCTACAACCCACGAGGATGGAAGGGGCCGTGCTATCTAATCACCGACGGACACTATGCCACCTTCAAAGAACTAATGGATAAAACTCCGTGGCAGAAATACGGACCAGGGAACGACCCCAGGTGCGAACACTGCATGGTCCATGTAGGGTTTGAGGCTTCGGCGGTGCTGGGAGCCAATCGGAATTTCCCGGACTCCTGGAAGATGCTGAAGTGGCAGTTTACAAGCCCGAAGAACGGTGTCGGCAGCGCGCAGTATGGGGCCGGATACGCAGGATGAGCTCTCTTGTAACAGGGGCAAGCGGGTTTGTGGGCAGCCACGTGGCACGAATGCTGGTGGAGCGTGGCGAAAAGGTCCGCGTCCTTGTACGGCCTCAAAGCAATCTGAAGGTGATTGAGGGCCTGCCGCTGGAGAAGGTCTACGGTGACCTGCGCGATGCCCGGTCACTCAGCCGGGCCGTCGAGGGCGTCGATCGGGTCTTTCACGTTGCTGCAGATTACCGCCTGGGAGCCTCGAATCCGCAGGAGATTTACGACGCTAACGTCGCCGGAACCAGAAACCTGCTCGAAGCCGCAAGCAAGGCCCGTGTTCAGCGTATTGTTGTTACAAGCAGTGTTGCAACCATCGCTGTTGACCGCGGCAATGCCCTTCCCAGCGAGGCAACCGAGACACAGCTTGACGAAATGATCGGCCATTACAAGCGCTCGAAATTCCTGGCCGAAAGAGAAGCCTTGACAGCCGCGCGTGAGGGAGTTCCTGTGGTAGTAGTGAATCCTACAACTCCCGTCGGCCCCGGCGACTGGAAACCGACGCCTACCGGGCGCATTATCGTGGATTTCCTGAACGGCAGGATGCCTGCTTACGTAGAGACAGGACTGAACTGGGTCCCGGTTGAAGATGTGGCCGCCGGCCATTGGACCGCAGCTGAACGAGGTCGCGTTGGAGAGCGATATATTCTGGGTGGTCGGAACCTGCTGCTGAAGGAAGTTCTGGACATTCTTTCAAGGATCAGCGGCCGGCCCAGCCCTCGCGTTCGGCTGCCCCACGCTGTCGCGATGGCTGCCGGGTATGCCGATCACGTTTTTTCGCGTATCTTGAGCCGTCCGCCGCGGATTCCAATCGAGGGAGTCCGCATGGCGCGGCACAAAATGTTCGTGGACTGCTCCAAGGCGGCAGGCGAACTTGGTTTCAGCGCAGGATCAGTGGAAGCAGCGTTGGAGCGAGCAGTGAATTGGTATAGACAAAACGGCTACTGCCCGACCCACGGCGTAGCCGCACGGCAGATGGTCAAGGCTGCATAGGCAGAAAGCAGCAACCTGGATGAAGATTCTGGTCACATTTGCGGTTGATTGGGAATTCAAACCCTGGTTGCGCCAGCGCGCCTTTCAGCGGGAACGCCGCAACGAATGCGCATTCAAGGCGCAAATAAAAGGGGTTGATGTCAGGGCCCTGCTGACCGGAGTAGGTGCTGACAATGCAGTGCGGTCAATTGCGACCTCGCTTGATGAGATGCCCGACCTGTGCATCACTGCGGGACTGGCAGGGGGCCTTAATCCGCAATATCGGACGGGAGAAGTCCTAGTGGCGCGGGCGGTATGCGACGCTACCGGAGGGACCCTTGCTTACAGCGACGAGCGGCTTTTCAGTTCTGCCGTTGACTGCGGAGCAAAACCGGCAAGCCGGCTCATTTCTGTTTCGCGGATTGTCCGCACCGTGCAAGAAAAATCCCGTCTCAGCGCTTCGGCTGATGCCGTTGATATGGAATCTTTTGCTATCATAAAGGAATTGAGTGGCTTGGGCGTGCCATGTGTTGCAATTCGAAGTGTTTCGGATTCCTCAGAAATGAGCGTCCCTTACGACTTTGACCGCGCCCTTGACGCTTCGGGGCGCATTCGATTAGCCCATGTCCTGGGCCAGGTCGTTCGTGATCCCCGGCGAGTGTGGCCGCTGGTTCGATTGGGCGTTCGAAGCTCACGAGCCGCCGGTTCCCTTGCCCGATTTCTGGATGCTTATGTCGTAAGTTTGGCCGGATATAAGGAGAAATTGGACCTGAACGTCCAGCACATTAGCCAATGACACCCATTCGAACAGAAACCAGCATTGCGTCGGAAACCAGGCAGCGCCAAGACCGCATGTGGGCTGGCGTCTATCGCGGGAAAGGCCGCGTAGCGGCTGAAGAGGTTCCGATACCGGAGATTTCAGCGGGTGAAGTGCTGGTGCGTGTTCGCGCCTGTGGTATCTGCGGGACCGACATCAAGAAGATCAAGCATGGTTTCCTGCCTCCGCCGCAGATTTTTGGGCA
>JAJXZM010000580.1 GCA_021780055.1 Acidobacteriota bacterium | reverse complement strand
AGACTCCACGCCGATCACGTGCCGGACTCGCCGGGCAAGCGGCAGAGTGAACAACCCAGCTCCCGCGTAGAGATCGAGCGCCAAGTCGCCGCGTGCTTCACCCGTTGCTGTCGCCACTAACTCCGGAAGTAGATAGCGTGACGACTGAAAAAAGACGCCTGCGCTCAATTGATAGTTGAACTCACCCACGCGATAGGAAAAATCGGGTTGTCCAAACTCCTGTATGCTCCACTCGTCATAAAAAGCCACGGCCACCACTCCATCAACTTCCTTCACAAGATCTTCCGCCAGCAGTTCAGGCGCGCCCTCGGCAGGCGTTCCGTGCAGAGTGATTCGCAACTTTTCGTCCTGATCATCAGCCTGCAACTCAACTTCGTGGCAGCCGCGCAACCTGCCGAGAAGTTGCGGCCGGCGAAGTTGGCCCAGCGCATGGTTCAGGCAAGGCGAAAGAATCAGGCATTCATCGATCGGAACAAGGCGGTGGGATTCGCCCTCGAAAAAACCCAGAGCGACTTCGCCGGATTCGTCCTCGACCACCTTCAACTGGGCCTGGTTGCGATAATTCCAGGGACTTGCCTGATGAACGGTGATTTCGCGGTTCCAACTGATCTTTCCAATTCGCTGCAGTGTCTCGCGTACAATCTCTGACTTCCAGCGCACCTGGTGCTCGATCGCCAGATGCTGATAATGGCAACCGCCACATCGGCCGAAGTAGCGGCAGGGCGGGCTGACCCGCTCAGGCGCCGCTTCCAGAACGCGCACGGGTCTGGCATGAACAACACCTTTGGCAACACGGATGGTCTCAACCTCAAGCCGTTCCCCCGGCAGCGCGCGAGGCACGAGGACCGTGCGTCCCTCTGCATGGCCAAGCGCTTCGCCGCCATAAACCAATTTTTGCGGGCAGAATTCAAACGGCACGGATCATCCCCTGTCCATCAGCATCAACAACCAGAATGCACAACATCGGAAAGCAAATCGCCGGGGGCCTACATATAAAACAAACTTAACCGTGGAAGATTGTAATGTTCAAAGAGGCCCTTTTTGATGAATTGTCTCTCCAGCGACTCCGCCTCTCCCCTTCCCAGATTTCTTCGGTAAGGGCCCATGGCGCGGTCCATTTCAGTCCGGAAGGCGGTCAGCAGTTCAAGGGGCGCCGCACGCGTGAGCGAAGCGGAAAGCTTGTCTTCTAGGGCAGTCAGTTGGCGCTCAAGGGCTTCGGGATCGGCATCGCGGTCCGCGCCACGTACGGCGATTTCCGCAAGCGTTTTTGCGGCCTCGCTGAAATCCTGCGCCAGAACGTTTTGGCCCTCGGCCTGCTGCGCCTTCGCCGCGTTTTCAAGGGACTCGGCATTGCGCTTGAGAAAATTGATAACGTCGTTCCTTGCAAAAACCTCTTCGTCCCGCTCGGTTTTTTCGCGGCCGACATTTGTTTCAGCCCTGCCGGCTTCTTCCGCGGCACGCAGAACCTCCTGCGAGCAATAGGCAAGGCTGTTCACTTTGCGAAATCGTTGCGGGCGTTTGTGGTACTTCTCAAACGTACGATCAATCCCGGTCAGCACGGCCTCCAACGGGATGCCTGCTTCCTTCCAGGCTTCGATGAGCGCCCAGTCCAGCGTGGAAAGCAGTGTGGTGGAACCCCGCATCCGCTGGAAGCGCTCTTCAATTTCGGTGAAGTAATTAAAGTAATTTTCCAATGCTATTTGCGATGGGCCGCTGAGAGATTCCGTTCGTAGATGATTCGCAACCCTTCAAGCGTAAGGAACGGGTCTACCGGAGGCTTGTGCTTCAGTGCGGAGGCGAGAAACCCCGCCTGGCCGCCCGTAGCAACCACGCGCGTCGTAGGGCCCATCACAGCACACATGCGGTCAAGAACGCCGTCCACCAGCCCCACGGAACCATAAAAAAGCCCTGCCTGCATGCTGGCAACGGTGTTGGTGCCAATAATGCGTTCGGGCTCGCGAATCTCAACGCGCGGCAGGCGGGCCGCGCGCGCAAACAGAGCCTCCGATGAAATGCCGATTCCCGGCGCAATTACTCCTCCCAGATACTCACCTTTTTCAGAGATGGCATCAAACGTGATCGCCGTGCCGAAATCCACCACGATGCAGGGCCCACCGTATTTTTCAAATGCTGCCACGCTATCGGCAATGCGGTCCGCACCCACTTCCAGCGGGTTGTCGTAGTGGATCGCCATTCCAGTACGCATCCCGGGACCCAGAAAATACGGCTTGAGGTGAAAATAGCGTTCGGCCATCTCCTGAATAACCGGATTGAGCGTCGGCACAACGCTTGATACCATCATCGCCTTGATGGCGTCGGGCTGGACGCCGCCCAATGTGAAGAGGTTCCGGCTGAGGATGCCATACTCATCCGCCGTCTGGTCGCGATGGGTGGAGAGGCGCCATTGCGCGCGCAACTCGCGCCCTTCAAAAACTCCAAGGGTTGTGTTTGTGTTGCCAATATCAATGACAAGAAGCATAGTCTCCCCGCGCACCAAGAAGCCGTTCCGGGTGGAACGATGCGAATCCTCGCTTATCTCAATTCAGTGATCTCTCCTGCCACAAGCAGTTCCTGCCACCCGTCGTCGCGACGGATCTTCAAGGCGCCGCTTGCATCAAGACCTGTCGTGACGCCGGAATATTCACTTCCCGGAACCTTCACGCGGACACGTTTTCCCTCCGCGTAGCTCGATACCGCCGACCACTCCCGGACAATTGCCTCATGGCCTTCCTTCAACAGCATATGATAGTAACGTTCCACGTCACGAAGCAATTCGGCAAGAATATGCAGGCGCGAATATTGCCGGCCGCCTTCGAGCGCAAGTGAGGTCGCGATCTCTGCAAGTTCTTCCGGCATTCGGCTGTTATTCACGTTGATCCCGATGCCAATCACAACGAGGTGAAGCCGATCAACTTCGGCCTTCATTTCAGTAAGTATTCCGCAAACTTTTTTGCCGTTAACCAGCAGATCGTTGGGCCAGCGGATATCCGCGCTGAGACCGATGGCCGAACGAACCGCGTGTTGCGCGGCAACGCCCGCCAGAAGGGTCAGGATGGGCGCAGCCGCCGGCGACAAGGGCGGCCGCAGCAGTATTGAAACATAAATCCCGCTCGACCTTTCGGAATACCAGTTGCGGCCCAGCCTCCCCCGCCCGGCCGTCTGCTCTTCCGCTATAACCACGGTTCCGTGGGGGCCGTTTTCTGCGTCCAGTTGCAGAGCCACGCTGTTGGTAGATTCCGTGCGGAAATAATGGATGATTTTGTGCCCGATTTCGGCGTGCGGAATTTCGGCCCGCACAAGGCTGGGAACCAGGATGTCGGGCAATTTCTCAAGCTGATAACCGTGCCTTGGGTGTCCTTTGATCGCCACGCCCAGTGTCCGCAACATTTCGATCCACTCCCACACTGTGGACCTTGAAACTCCAATCTCAGAGGCGATCTTCGGCCCAGGCACCACCACCGTGGCATTCTTCACCAGCAGGTGGACCAGTCGGTCAATCTTGTGATCTGTGGTTCCAGTGGTCATGCCTGCCCCCAACAGCACACGGATCGCGAAGTATCACGCAAAACCACAATCCAACAAACCGGTGCCAGTTTTCCTTATAAGGGCTCGATCAGGAAATGGATATCGACAGCAGGCGCAGAGTGGGTCAGAGCGCCGACGGAAATCCTGTCAACTCCCGTCTCAGCATAGGCGCGAATGTTCTCCAGGCCCACGCCGCCCGACACTTCCAGCAGCAGGCGGCAACGGGAAAGGCTGACGCATTCCGCAACTTCCTTCGGCATCATATTGTCGAGCAACGCGATGTCCGCACCGCACTCGATCGCCTCATCAAGTTCCTGGCCCGTCCTGACTTCAACCTCAATCGACATTCCAGCCGGCCGGCCCTGCCGGACTCCTTCAACGGCGGCGCGAATACCGCCCGCGATGGCGATGTGATTGTTCTTGATCAGGATTCCGTCGTCGAGCGCCATCCGGTGGTTCGTTCCGCCACCCATGCGCACGGCGTATTTCTCAATGATCCGCAGGCCGGGAGTGGTTTTGCGCGTGTCGAGCAATTCCGCCTTCAACCCTGCAAGCTGGTCTTTGAAATTCCGCGTAAGCGTCGCGATGCCGCTCAACCGTTGAAGAAAATTCAAGGCAACGCGCTCGCCCGAGAGCAAGGTCGAAGCCTTTCCTTCCACGCTTGCCAGGGGCGCGCCCGGTGAAACTTTTGTGCCGTCAGAGACCACGGGGTCCCACCCATAATCCGGTTCTAGCATTCGAAAGACTTCCTCGGCAACGGGAAGCCCTGCCACGACAAGAGGCTGCTTTGAATAGAAAGTTCCGCGCGCCATGGCGGTTTCAGGAACGGTCAGGCTGGTGGTTAAATCACCCTTGCCGAGGTCTTCAGCAAGGGCGCGGGATACAAGCCTGCGGACGTACTGGACGGAAAGGCCCGGAACCATCTCGTCCAGCCGAACGGAGACACCTTTGCTCTCTTCCACCACGATTATTCCAGCCTTTCGAATGAATCGATAACTTTCTGGAGCTGGATTTCAAGCTCGCCGCGTTGGTTCTCGGTTTTGCGCACAACCTCTTCTGGAGCACGGTCCAAAAAGTTACGGTTCTCGAGCTGCTTCTTCACACGCAACAACGCCGCTTCCAGCTTTTCCCTCTCTTTTGCCAGTCGCGAACGTTCGGCATCGTGATCAACCTGCTTTTCGTAGATCAGTTGGAGCTCAAATGTTGACGTAACATGCGTGCCCGATTCCAGGCTGCCGGAGACCACGTCAAGCGATTCAAGCCCGGCAAGCCGCAGGATCGTCTCCTGGTGGACATTGAAAAGATTGAGGAATGCCGCGTCCTCAGTAGCCGCCCGCGCCCCCACTTTTTCTTTTTGGAGTCCTGCCTCTGCTTTGGCGTTGCGCGCAGCGACCACCAGACTGCGGATATTTTCAAAATCCTTTTCTGCATCGGGATTGGCCGCCCGCTCGCTCACCAGCGCAAACGGCGTGAGAGAGATCGACACCTCGTCGCCGCGATTCGGCAGGCGGTGCCACAGTTCTTCAGTAATGAATGGCATGAACGGATGCAGAAGGTGAAGCGCCGACTCGAAAACCAGCAGGAGGTTCGCCCAGGAGTTGCAGGATTCTTCCGGACCCAGGGTCCCGGTTATTTCCGGCTTGATCCATTCCAGATACCAGTCACAGAACTCATGCCAGAAGAAATGATAGACCTTGTAACTGGCTTCGTGGAAGCGGAAGTCGGCAAGGGCATCTTCAACTTCCTTTGTGACCGTTGCGAGTCGTGAAAACATCCACTGGTCTGCAAGCGCAAGAGCTGGATCTGTTGGCAAAGGCTCAAGCGTGACTCTAAGGGCCGCTTCGGTTGCAGCCGAAACGCGTTTCCGGACCTCCGGAGCAAGCTTGTCGAGATTCATCAGGATAAAGCGACCGGCATTCCAGATCTTATTGGCAAAAGCGCGGTACGACTCGATCTTGTCGTAACTGAATGCGATGTCGGTGCCCGGCGCGGCGCTGATGGCCAGCGCGAAACGGACGGCATCCGTGCCGTACTTCTCCGTCACCTCAAGCGGATCGATCACGTTGCCCTTGGTCTTCGACATCTTCTGGCGTTCAGCGTCGCGGACCAACGCATGGATGTAGAGCTCGCGGAACGGCATGCCATCCATGAATTTCAGGCCCATCATGATCATCCTCGCACCCCAGAAGAACAGGATGTCGAAGCCCATGATCATCAGGTCAGTGGGATAGTAACGCCGCAGGTCGTCTGTGTCTTCAGGCCAGCCCAGCGTGGCGAACGGCCACAAAGCCGAACTGAACCAGGTGTCAAGCGCGTCGGTTTCAGGCTTAAGGTTCGCGCAGCCGCACTTCGCGCATTTGCCCGGCGATTCTTCCGAAACCATCGTTTCGCCGCATTGCTCGCAGGTCCAGACAGGGATGCGATGGCCCCACCAGAGCTGGCGCGAAATGCACCAATCATGGATGTTGTACATCCAGTCCAGATAAATCTTGCGATAGTTTTCGGGAACGATCCTGATGCGGCCTTCTTCAACAGCCCGAATGGCAGGCTCTGCCAGCGGCTGCATCTTCATGAACCATTGTTTTGAGAGGATCGGCTCCACAACGGTCTTGCAGCGGCTGCAGATGCCGACGTTCAACGCGTAGTCTTCGTCCTTGTCAAGCAGGCCTGCGGCTTGAAGATCGTCCAGCACCTGCTCGCGGGCCTTGTAGCGGTCCAGCCCCTTGTAAGGGCCGGCGGCCTCGGTCATGCGCGCTTCTTCGTCCAGGATCTTTAACTGCGGCAGGTTGTGGCGGCTGGCGATGCCGAAGTCATTGGGATCGTGGGCCGGCGTAACCTTCACGGCACCGGTGCCGAACTTCGGATCGACAAAGTCGTCGGCGACGATCGGAATCACTCGCTTGAGCAGGGGCAGCACGAGGTTCCGGCCCACGGCGGGTCGGTAGCGCTCATCTGAAGGATTCACGGCCACGGCGGTATCGCCCAGCATGGTTTCCGGGCGCGTGGTGGCGACGGTGATGTAACCCCTGCCGTCTTCAAAGGGATATCGAATGTACCAGAGCTTGCCGGCGCGCTCTTCGTGAGCCACTTCCAAGTCACTGACTGCCGTACCGCAGCGCGGACACCAGTTTACAATGTAGGTACCGCGATAGATCAGCCCTTCCTTGTAAAGGCGCGAAAAAACCTCGAAGACGGAGCGCGAGTAGTCGGCGTCCAGGGTGAAGCGCTCGCGCGTCCAGTCGACAGATGTGCCCAGCCGCTCCATCTGCTTGCGAATTCTGCCGCCGCTCTTTTCTTTCCATTCCCAACTGCGCTCCAGGAATTTCTCCCGGCCCATTTCTAGGCGACGGCGCTGGCCCTCACGCCGCCATGCAGCCAGGGCAGAGGAACGGCCTTCAAGGTCCGGCAGGGCTTCGCGGCCAATCTCCTGTTCTACAATCATCTGGGTGGCAATGGACGCATGGTCTGTTCCCGGAAGCCACAGCACGTCCTCGCCGCGCATGCGGTGCCATCGCATCAGAATATCGATTTCCGTGTGCTCCAGCATGTGTCCGATGTGGAGCGAGCCGGTCACGTTCGGCGGCGGGATCACCAGGCTGAATCGCGCACGAGCAGGATCGCCGGTGGGTCGGTAGAGCTTCTGCTCCACCCACACGCGCGCCCAGTAGGGTTCAATGGACTCCGGCGAATATACCTTTGGGATCTCGTTTTCCACTTTCACTCCATCCTAGTCACGTCGCAATCCGCAGCCCAGACACGCGAAAACACCGGCGCAAGCGGCGCATCATCAACAAGTCGCCTGGCAAAGCTTAAAGTTAGTTTACTATACCGTTCACCAATGAAAGGGTCAACGGTCACACCATACGTTTACTGCCGCCCGCAGAGACAGTTACACCGGCGCGGACACAGCAAGGCGGTCACCGAGTGAGGGCGATGATCCCCGCCAACTGGCAGTCAACTTGTGGGAGTAATTTCTGCGTGTGAACGCCAAAAGGCGGCATTCGTGGGCAAAGAAAAAAAGCTGTTTAGAAGGGTTTCAAAACTTTCTTAAACATGTGGAGCCGCCCCGATTTCTTCTTCTCCGGCGCCGGGGTCTTTGTTTCGCTGCCGGAATTACTCTCAACCTTGTCTTCAGAGCCGTTCGATTTCTTTTCCTCGGCCGAATTGTCCGCCGAGCTGGCCGGATCAGCCGACTTCCCGCTCTTCAAGGCCGATTCACCCACGGTCTGGACAGCAATCGAATTCGCTGAGCCTTCACGGGGTTGCGGATTCTTAGCCATGATCACCGGATTGTTTGAAGGATTGGTGAGAATGACAGGACCATGGCGTGTGGCACTGAGGTTGGGTGCGCTGGAAAACGTTCCCATGACCTTCTGCATAAGACTCTGCCGCGTATTGTGCGTAGCATCGGCCTTGGCGCGAGCCATCGTGGCCCGGGTAGGCTGCGGAATCGGCTGATGCATAGCGACAAGTTGTTCCTTCGCCCGGGCAGCCATTGGGCTCAAGGGGTAATCGGTCAGGATGCGCGCATAGTAAGGCGCGGCCATGTCTGGCTTCTTCATGCGCTCGAAGGTCTGGCCAAGATACCAGCAAGCCTCGCTTGCTCTGCTGAAGGAAGGATAATGGTCAACAATTTCCACGAGGCGAGACTCCGCTGCCGGGTCCGCGTGCTTGTCGTAGTAGTAACGCGCGACCTCGTACTCACCTTGGGCCAGGACCTCTTGAACCTCCCTTAAACGGGCCTTAGCACGGGGCATCAGGTCGCTGTCAGGATATTTGAGAAGAAATTCTTTGAACTCGGCCTCCGCCAGCCGTGTCTGGGTCAGGTCGCGGTCGGGTTTGCCCATCAGGCGGAAATGCGACATGGCCACACGGTATTGGGCCATGGGAGCTTCTGGAGCGGTCGGGAAAAAGGTAATAAAGTCTTTGTATTCGGACTCGGCCTCGGTCAGGCCCGCCATTCCACCCTGCTCGAAATAAGAATCGGCAATCGCGAGCTTGGCCTTCGCCAGGTATTCGCTGTCCGGATACGTATTTAGAAGGGCCTGTAGCGTCAGCCGGCCGACGTCATAGTGACCATGCTCAATAGCGTCAAGCGACTTCTCGTAAAGGATTTTGTCAGGCTGCTGGCCGGTGGGAAGCAAATTGTCCGAGTTGCTTTTATGCACAAACAGGACGCAGCCTGGCAAAGAGATCACCAGCGCGGCCAGCAGGCACAGCAAGGAGGCTTGGCCGAATCTCGGACGTGCCTTACAAGGTTTCT
>JAJXZM010000222.1 GCA_021780055.1 Acidobacteriota bacterium | reverse complement strand
CGCAGCGCCATTCGCACTGCTTCCTGAAGCGTCAGCTTCAAGGCCGGCTTTTCCTGGGCAAGCAACGAGCTTGAGCTCGTCAGTGCCAATAAAACTGCCATCCTGATCAAGCGATGTGTTCTGCTCATTTCACTTTCCCTTCTGTTAGGTTCAATTCCTCTCTACCGTGCACCTGCTCCGGAGGTGGATGCGCAGGCATCACGCCAGCGTCTTTCGGAATCGCCGCGAGGCCAGCGCCAGCGTCAATACTCCAATTACAGCCAGCACCGCAATCTGGGGCCACAGGATGTCGAATCCCACGCCCTTCAGAAAGATGCCGCGCAGGATGACCATGACGTAGCGCATGGGATTCAGAAACGTCAGCCACTGCACAATGACCGGCATATTGGCGATGGGAAACATAAAACCTGAAAGCAGTACTGCCGGCATAAAAAAGAAGAATGTGCTGATCATTGCCTGCTGCTGCGTCTGGCTGACGGTTGAAATCAGCAACCCGATGCCGAGCGTACTCATCAGGTAAACCGACATTGCGAACACCAGCAGAACAAAGCTTCCGCGGACTGGAATTTCGAACCAGTAGACCCCAACCAGCGCCACAACCGCAAGATCGACGAAACTAATCAGGGCGAATGGCACGGTTTTGCCCAGGATGAACTCCACCGGGCGGATGGGGGTGACCATGATTTGTTCCATGGTTCCGATCTCTTTCTCGCGCACAATTGCCAGGCTGGTCAGCAGCAGCGTCAACAGAGTGATCATCAGAGCAATGACGCCGGGCACGAAGTAGGTCCGGCTCTCCAGGTTTTCGTTGAACCAGGTGCGAGTCTTCAAAACAACCTGCCCGGGCATCACAATATTGCCACGCAGGCGGAGGATACGTTGTGAAAGGATGTCCTGCGAAAATGTGTGCACGATAGTGTTGCTGTAGCCGAGAACGATGCCGGCCGTGTTGGAGTCTGTTCCGTCCACGATCATCTGGAACGGGGCCGGTCGCCCGGCAATCAGATCGCCCTCAAAGCCGTTGTCCATATGCAGCACAACCTGAACCCGGCCTTCATCAAGCAACTGGCGTTCGCGGGCGTCGTTTGAAATGTATGCGACCACGTTGAAGTAACCCGACTTCACAAACCGGCTAACCAGTTCGCGGCTGCTGACGGTGTTGTCAAGGTCGTACACCGCGGTCGAGATGTTGCGAACGTCAGTATTTGCCGCGTAGCCAAAGATAAAAAGCTGCAGGACTGGGACCACGAAAATCAGGGCCCTCATGCGCGGGTCGCGGAAGACCTCAATGAATTCCTTGACGAGCATATGCCGGATGCGTTCCCACATGGTCACACCAGCTTCTTCTTGAAAATTCCCACTGCCAGCAGAATCGTGCCGATGGCATAAGCGACCAGCAGCAACCCATCGCCCGCCAGCACCGAAATACCGGCCCCCTTCAGGTAAATCGCTTTCAGCAGGGTAATGAAGTAGCGCGCCGGAACAAGGTAAGTAATCCACTGGATCACGGTCGGCATATTGCTGATCGGAAAAACGAAGCCTGAAAGCAGGAATGACGGGACGAAGGTCAGAACCATCGCCAACTGATTGGCCAGGAGTTGATTCCTGGCGATCACGCTGATCAGGATTCCGAGCGCCATGGTTCCCACCAGAAAAATCGCTGCTGAAGCAAAGAGGAGGATTACACTGCCGCGCAACGGCACGTGGAAAAGGAACTTGCCCATCAGCACGGCAAGCACCATGTCGACCATACCGATAGAGAAGTACGGCAACAATTTTCCCAGAATTATCTCGCGGCCGGTTACCGGCGTGGAGATTAATTGTTCCATGGTGCCGCGTTCCCACTCGCGCGCCACGGTGAGCGAGGTCAGCAGTGCGGCAATCACCATCATGATCACCGCAATTTGTCCCGGGATGATGTAGTAGCGGGATTCGAGTTCCGGGTTGAACCAGACGCGCGGACGGAAGTCCACCGGCACTGTGATCGACGTTCCGTGCAGCCGGCGCATCTCCTGTAGCTGGAGCGACTCGGAATAAGCTCGGGTGACGGCGTCCGCATAGTTGACAGCAAGAGTGGCAGTGTTGGAATCGCTGCCGTCCACAATTAACTGGACGGCGGCCGTCCGTCCAGATCGCACCTGGTCCGCGAAATCCCTCGGGACCACCAATGCAACAAGAGCATGGCCGGAATCAATTTCATGCTCCAACTCGTGGTAGTTCCAGCCGTAGCCTTCAATGGCAAAATAACGCGAACCTCCAAAGCGGCTGATAAAATCGCGGCTTGCGACGGTCTGGCTCTGGTCCCAGACGACGATTGGGACGTTGTCTACGTCGAGCGTCAGCGCATAGCCGTAAAGAAACAGGAGAAACATGGGCATGGCAATTGCCATTGCCAGGCTTCGCGGATCGCGAATAACGTGTAGAAACTCTTTACGGGCCACAGCCCAGGCACGGCGATGATTCATCGTTCAACCTCCCGCATGGGATGTTTGCCATTGTCCCGGGCCTCGATCAGCGATACGAACACGTCCTCCATGGAGGGAACAATCTTTTCAATCCTCTCAACAGGAAACCCCTTTTTAGGCAGGATGTCATTCAATGACCCCGCCACAGTCGCCCCGTCAACAGCAACAACGTGGAGACGCGTGCCGAATAATGCGACCTCCTTCACGCCGGCGAGTTTCCGGATTTCTTCCATGGCGTCCTGGGGCTGCAGGCAGTTCACTTCCAGCACATCTTCCTGCATCAGCTCGGTCTTTAGCGTATTCGGTGTGCCTTCGGCGATGAGCTCGCCATGGTAGATGAGAGCAATGCGGTCGCAGTATTCCGCTTCATCCATGTAGTGCGTGGTGACAAAGACCGTAACCCCGCGGCTGGAAAGGTCGTAGATCAGGTCCCAGAATTGACGGCGGCTGTTGGGATCGACACCCGAGGTTGGCTCGTCGAGAAAAATGATGGCCGGCTCGTGCATCGTTGCGCAGCCGAGCGCCAGCCTCTGTTTCCAGCCGCCTGAAAGCGTGCCGGTGCGCGCGTTCCGGTGCCCCTCGAGCCCTGCCATTTTGATTACCCATTCTTTGCGCGCCTGTTTCTTCTCCGGCGGGATGCGATAGATGCCGCTGTAGAAATCGATGTTTTCCTCTACCGTCAAGTCTTCGTAGAGAGAGAATTTCTGGCTCATGTAGCCGATGTGATTCTTGATTTCTTCCGACTGAGTGCGAATGTCAAAGCCAGCCACCGTTCCACTGCCGCCGCTCGGCGCCAGAATGCCGCAGAGCATTCGAATCGTGGTGGATTTGCCCGCCCCGTTCGGTCCAAGAAATCCAAAGATCTCTCCCTTCGCGACCTCAAGGCTTATGCGGTTAACAGCCACGAATGAGTCGAAACGCCGTTCGAGGCCTTTTACAACTACGGCCTTGTCTGTTTCGCCGGAATTCATTCTGCTACTTCCTTCCCGGCCAGCACGGAAACGAAAATGTCTTCAAGCGTGGGTTCGATGGGCCGAAGCTCCGACACTTTGAGCCCGGCGCCAACGAGAATCTGTTCAACATGCCGCCGTGCCGCTTCCGGGTCGTCGGTGACCACGTGGACCCGGTCACCGAACAATCCCACCGAAGGTTTCCCCAGCTTTTCGCGAAGAACCGCTGTGGCGCAGCGCGGTTCCGGGACGCGGATTTCCAGAATGCTGCCGCGCATCAGTTTCTTCACTTCTTGCGGGGCACCGACGGCAAGCAACTCGCCGTGATGCATCAGAGCAATGCGGTTGGCGCGCTCAGCTTCATCCAGGTAAGCAGTGGAGACAAAGATTGTGACCCGCTCACGAAGCAGTTGATAGAGAATCCGCCAGAAATCGCGCCGAGAAGAAGGATCGACTCCGTTCGTGGGCTCGTCAAGGAAGAGTACCTTCGGGGTGTGGATCAGAGCGCAGGCCAGGCCCAGCTTCTGCTTCATTCCGCCGGAAAGATTTCCTGCCAGTCGTTTCTTGAAAGGTGTCAGGTTGCTGAAGGACAGCAACTGTTCAATTTTCTGCTCGCGGCCCCGGAGCGGGATGCCGTAGATATCGGCGTAGAAATGGATATTTTCCGCAACTGTAAGGTCCGAATAGAGCCCGAACCGCTGGCTCATGTAACCAATGTGGTTGCTTACGGCTTTGGCTTCCCGAACCGTGTGATGCCCGGCCACCCAGGCGTCGCCGGATGTGGGGTCCATAATCGCCGCCAGCAAGCGCATCGTAGTGGTCTTGCCAGCGCCATCGGGCCCAACCAGTCCGAATATCTCTCCCTCTTCGACGCTGAGCGTCAGACCGTTAACGGCCTTCAAGGCGCCGAAAGTCTTTGTCAGGTTTTCGGTCCGGATGGCTTCCATTAAATTCCTCGAGTCAGAATTTCCGCGTCCGCAGGCATGCCGGGCTTCAGCTCCATATTGGGGTTGCTGATGTCGATTTTGATTCGATACACCAGCTTCTCCCGCACTTTCTCCGTCTGGACGCTCTTGGGAGTGAACTCGGCCTGCGACGAAATGAAAGAGACTCGGCCGTTATACGCCTTGCCGGGATAGGTGTCTGTGGTCACCCGAACGCGCTGGCCGAGCTTTACGCGGCCCAGGTCCGTCTCACTCACATAGGCTCGGAGCCAGACGTTCACTAGGTCAGCGACCGTCACAATGGGCGTTCCGGCGGATACGTATTCACCCGCCTCGATGCTCTTGGAGAGTACGAAACCTGACATCGGCGAACGGAGCGTGGCGTAACCGAGTCGCGTTTCAGCAATCGCCAGCGACTCCCGAGCCTGGTCGAGGCGCGCCCGAGCCTGTTCAATGTCTTCACGACGCGGTCCGATTTTCACCAGTGTGTACTGCTGTTCGGCCCGACGGTAAGCATCACGTGCCTGCGCAATCTCTTCCTTGCGCGGACCTTCTTTCAGCAGGTCCAATTGTTCTTTTGACTGGCGCTCTCGCGCGTTGGCCATCTCGGAAGCTGTGCGCGCTGCCTCGTACTGCTGGGTCGAAACCAGCTGTTTCTTGTAAAGACCGCTGTAACGGTCCAAATCATCTGCCAGGCGTTTGGCGTCCGCATGGGCGCTTTGATAAGCGGCTTCAGCCGAAGCAATTTCCTGCGGGCGCGATCCGTTTTCCAACTCCTGCAAGCGCGCCTTGGCTTGACTTGCGGCGGCCTGAGCTTCCGCGATCTCTTCCGGACGCGACCCTGCTTCAAGCTCTGCGAGTGCTGCCCGTGCTGCTTCAACCGCCGCCTTGTTGCGGCTCGCTTCCTGCATGAGTTCCTTGCTGTCGAGCAAGGCCACAGTTTGACTATCTTTCACCATCTGACCTTCGTCCACCAGCCGCGCTTCAACACGCCCCGGAATTTTGAAGCTCAACTCGGCATCGGTGACTTCAATGTTCCCGGAAACCCGAATTGGCTGGATCTTGTCATTGGATCTGGCTCTGACCCACGCGAAGATCACGATGCCCGCAAGCACGAAAGCTGCCAAGATGGCTAGCTTTTTCCGGTTGCGCCGAAACCCTGCGGCTCTCTCTTTGATCGTCTCAATCGCCATTCGATTTCCTCCAAAGTGAACATCTGTTCACATTGCTTGCAAAAAAATCACCTGGCCCGGATTCCATCCCGGAATAGTTCCCAGGATTTCTCCGCCTGTCGAGTCACGTTGAACTCTCCGTCGCTAACGTGCCACAAGATGACGGAGGCAGGAATCATTCCCCAGAACATGACCGCCAGTGACCTGGCGTCAAAGTCTGTGCGGATCTCGCCGCGTTCCTGCCCTTCACGGATGATCTCTTCAATACCCTGCAGGACACTCATAAGCATTTCGTAGGCCTGCCGCTTTACTTCAGGATGATCGGTCGTCATGCCTTCTGAAAAGACAATCCGGGGCATCGCCTGTAATTCTCGAATCATCCTGATGATCCATCTGAGAAGGAGTTCCAGTCGGTTCAGGGAATTGGGAGTGAGGCGATGAACCTCCCGCATGTTTTCTTTGGCCCTTGTCGCAACCAGTTGAATAGCCGCCTGCACAATCTCCTGCTTACTGCTGAAATGGCGGTAGAGCGCGGAGGGCACCAGGCCCACGCGGCGAGCCAGAGCCGCCATACTCAGCTGGCGAACACCGTGAGCCGCAATCAGACTCAAGGCTGCTTCCACGATCTGTTCTTTTCGGACTTCTGTATCAAGCTTCTCAAGAGCCATTACGTCTCCATGTGAACGCCTATTCACATTATACGGGTATTATTGGCACCCCTCAAGAGAAAGTTGTGCCATGAAGATATTCAATTACCGGTACCAGTTGGCGATTGCCACACTCACCTGCGGGGCATTTCCCTCGGCGCAGCCCGCGCGGTGGTTCGCAGCTTGGGGCAGTCGGAACATGGCTGCCACTTGAAACTTGCCTCTGCCGTGCGAGCATCGTAGTACGCCAGACGGCATTTACGTAAATCCGAAAGCATTCCGATCCTAACCGTAAATAATTGTTGAAGTCAGACGCAAGTTAAGGCAAGCTTATGCGCCGAGGGATCACAGAGCGAACTTTCTGAAGTATCAGGCAAGGAATGTCTGATGCAGTTTGTAGCGGGAATCGGCAGCCGAACCAGAAACTACAAGAGAACAAGAACGACGTCAGGGCTGACTCAACCAATTACCAGAGTCACATACTGTGACTTTAGTATACGGGTGCCGCCACAACTTCAAACATAAACGAACCCGCGATCAGAGGGTTCAAGCCTCTACGGACCTGATTAGGAGGGTAGGAATGGACAAGAATTCGAACCAGCCTCCGGCACTTGAGGGCCGGGTGGAAGCACTCGATTTTTTTCGCGGTTTTACGATGTTCATGCTGGTCGGAGAATCAACCGGGCTCTACGAACTGCTGCGGAGTCCGGCGCTTCAGGGGACTCTGCTGGGGGCGATTGGATTGCAGTTGGATCATCACCCCTGGAATGGCCTCCATTGCTGGGATTTGGTCCAGCCTTTCTTCATGTTTATTGTTGGAGTGGCCATGCCGTTTTCCATCGGTAAACGATGGGCACGGGGAGACAGTTGGCGCCTGACCTTTCGTCACGTCCTCAAGCGGTCGGGGTTGCTCTTGTTCTTCGGCTGGGCGCTTTACTGCATAGGCCCCGGCCACATCACATTTCAGCTTTGGAATGTCCTGGCGCAACTCTCCTTCACCTATCTGGTTGCTTTCCTGATGATGCGGAAGTCGACCAAGACGCAGATTGGTTTCACTTTTCTGCTGCTCATCGTAACGGAAGTGTTGTACCGAACGTGGCCGGTTGCAGGGTTTAACCAGCCCTTTATGCCGGACCACAACTTTGGGTCCTGGGTGGATCTTGCAATCATGCCGCAGCTATCCTCCGGTCACTGGGTTGCGTTCAACGCCGTGCCGACCACGGCTCACACCATGTGGGGAGTGCTTGCCGGCTATGTGTTGAAGAGCAGCCGTGACTCCTGGAGCAAGATCAAGACGCTGGCCATACCCGGCGTCATCGGCGTTATCGTCGGATTCTCTTTGAACCCCATTGATCCCATCATCAAGCGGATCTGCACCGCCTCATTTGTGATTGTCAGCGGCGGTTTCTGCCTGTTAGCGTTGGCCTTCTGCTATTGGATGATCGATGTGAAAGGTTGGAAGCGGTGGGCGATCTTTTTCAACGTCGTGGGAATGAACTCGATTTTTATTTACCTGCTGACGAACAGTTACGGAGCGGACTGGTTCCACAAGATTGCCCAGCCCTTCACCATGGCGGCGTTCTCATGGGCCGGCCGGCTCACGGGGGAGATTGTAACCAGCATCGCTGTCTGGGGAATGCTGTGGTATGTTTGTTACTGGCTCTACCAGAAGCGGATCTTCTTCAAGATCTGAAGCCGGGGAAACGCCGGCGGCCGCATCCTGCTTTCAGGGCTTGTTATCAAAGTGACGCCAGCGTTCCAGGCAGGCTTGCTGTGACCGGTCAGCGAATCCCGTGCCCCGGTGTAGTGTCTGATCCGGAGGAGAAGATTCGACTGAAATGATCGGTTCAAAGCGTCGTTGCATCCTCGTGGTCGGACTCCTTTTTCTGGGTTCGCTTGCATGCTTCGGGCAATGGGGGCCCGTCTCTGCCCGCATTAACGTCAGCGAAAATGACCTGCTCGTAAAGCCGCCAGCGGCAAACTGGGTTTCCTACAACGGCGACTATACGGGGCGGCGCTACACGAACCTCTCACAAATCACGCCGGGAAATGTAGGTCGTCTCCGTGCGCAATGGGTGTTTCATTCCAGCAATTCCCAAAGCATGGAAGTTACGCCGGTGGTTGTGAACGGCGTCATGTTTGTTACCAGCGGCAATGATGCCTTTGCGCTCGACGGGCGTACCGGCCGCGTGCTGTGGAGTCACAAGCGCCCGCTTACCAATGGCCTGCTCGAGGATGCGTCAGCGCATCACAACCGCGGCGTTGCAGTGTGGCATTCAAAGGTTTACATGGAAACCGACGATGCTCACCTGCTTTGCCTGGACGCGCTCAGCGGAAATCTGATCTGGGACGTCACCTTCGGCGACATTAAAGAGAATCCAGCGAATGGCGCCACTAGTGCCCCGCTGATTGTAAATGACAAGGTGATTGTTGCGCCTGCAGGCGGAGATGCCGGCGTGCGGGGAAGGATTGAAGCCTTCGACGCAGAAACCGGCAGGATGGTCTGGAACTTCTGGACCATTCCGGGGCCGGGCGATCCGAATTTTGGCACCTGGGGAAAGGGTGACATCTGGAAGCACGGTGGCGCAACGGCATGGATGCCCGGCACGTACGATCCGGAAACGAACACGCTCTTCTGGTGCACAGGAAATCCCGGGCCGGACTTTGAGGGATCACAACGCCCCGGCGACAATCTGTATAGCGATTGC
>JAJXZM010000170.1 GCA_021780055.1 Acidobacteriota bacterium | reverse complement strand
GAAGTCGAGCACGGTTTCACTTGGCACGTTGATCTGCTGGCCGTGGGTCAGCACCTGCGCTGCGGTACCTGCTCCGGCGCCGACTCCGGCCCCGATGGCGGCACCCTTGCCGCCGCCAGCGATGGCGCCAATCACGCCCCCGACTGCAGCTCCGATGCCGACCTTCTTCGCGGTGTTTTTGCCGCGCGATTTCCCCCGGACTTCGTAACTGCCCGTGGTTATCGGGTGCGTTGAGCCGTTGATTTCAATTCCCGTAAGGGCCAGGCGCAACTCGGATTGCCCTTTGATTTTCCCGGCTGATTTAACCTGTTCAAGCATGCCGTAAACGCGCGCGCCCCTTTGCGCGACGACGGTGCCATTTACGTCCAATGGCCGCTCAAGGCTGGCGGTGAAGGTGTCGCCTACGCGGTTCGTCTTCGAATTCACGCTGTCAATCATGCGGACAACCAGCCGGGTGCCGGCAGGGACGCGGACGCTGTCCTGCGAAGTTGCGGACGCCGCAGTTGGCGCTGCATCTGCAGAATCGCCCGCGGGTGAGCTCGCCTGAGAAGACGTGTCACTGCAGGCAGCAGCAATCAGCCCGCAGAGTGTGATCGTGAGCAGAAGCGACATGCGCGGCTTAATTTTGTTCATCATGGGTTACCTCCTTCTTTGATCTTTCCCGGCACGGAGCGCAGGGTTAACAAAGGATGAGGCGCCCCGATGCCGTATGAAACCTGATTAACAATGACGTAACCGGCCCCGCTGTAACAACAGGAGATCTGTGCGCCCGGTCGCGACGATACCACCGGTCACAGATAGATAATTAAGGATTAATCACCATATATATAATGCTAAAACAAATGATTCCTTCTTTCAAATTTGCTCCAAATTTTCAGCCAGTTCAGCCCCTGGTTTCCCGGATGCCTTGTATGGTGCAAATTTCTTGCCAAGAATCGAATTTGATTTGTATCTGTCTTCGTTTGTTTTGGTTAGAGTGTGTCTCGAACGGAGCGCCGGAAGGCACGCGGAAGAATTTTCATGCTGTGCCGTAAGAATTTCGGGTGGGGAGATACTGTCAGGTAAGGGCAATCCTGCAATGAATTAGTCGAGCACTCCGCTGATCCATCCGCCGCCGACAAGTTCATCCCCATCGTAAAAGACGGCAGCCTGGCCTGGCGTAATGGCGCGCTGTGGTTTGGCGAACTCGACAAATGCTTCGCCGCCGGAGCGGGCTTCGACCCGAGCTTCGGCAGGGAAGTGCTTGTTGCGAATCTTGACGCGCGCTTCGAAGGAATCGCCGGGATTGAAAAGGCGGACCCAATTGACCTGCCGCACCAGCAGGCGACTCTTCACGAGATCCTCGTCAGCGCCCACCACCACGCGGTTCTGCGCGCGATCCAGCCCGATAACGTAGAGCGGCGTTCCGGTGGCGATGCCGAGTCCCTTCCGCTGACCCACGGTATAGTTTCCAAGACCCTCGTGCCGGCCCAGCACGCGGCCGTCGGTGGTCACAACTTCGCCCGCGGCATCCTCAATCTTCTTCCCCTGTTCGCTCAAATAGGCGTCAATAAACCGGCGGTAGTTGCCGGTGGGGACAAAGCAGATTTCCTGGCTGTCGGGCTTCTCGGCTACGGGAAGATTTCTCGCGCGGGCCATGGCGCGGACTTCTTCCTTCGTAAACTCGCCCAAGGGAAAGAGCGTGCGGGCGAGTTGCTGCTGGGTGAGCCCGAAGAGGAAATACGACTGGTCTTTCGACGGGTCGCGGCCGGCGAACAGCCGGAAGCGGCCGGATTCCGGGTCCTTCTGAACGCGCGCATAATGCCCGGTGGCGATGGTCTCAGCCCCTACCTTGCGCGCGGTGTCGATGAACTCGGCAAACTTGATTTCCGTGTTGCACAGGCTGCAGGGGATGGGCGTTTCTCCGGCCAGGTAGCTTTCAACAAAAGGGCGCACTACGCCCTGCTCAAAGCGGTCTTCCAGGTTCACGACGTAGTAGGGAAGTCCCAGAAAGCTGGCCACGCGACGAGCGTCATACACGTCGTCGAGCGAGCAGCAGCGGCCGCTGGCGCGCCCGGGTTCGCCTTCCTCGGCGCCCTGCAAGGCAGGCAGCCGCCGCTGGTTCCACAGCTGCATGGTCATACCGACCACAGCAGGAGGGCCGTCCGGGTTCGCGGGTGGATTGTTTTCCGCGAGCAGCGCCGCGGCTACGGAACTGTCCACGCCGCCGCTCATGGCTATTGCGATTGTCATGGGAATCAAAACTCAGCGTTCAGCCAACGCCTTCGCCTATGCCCTTGAGGCCTGGGTGCTGACGGCATTCTTTTTGTAATGCGGAGAAAGTGAGCGAAGTTGTTCCACAACGCCGGGCAGCACTTCCAGCGTGTAATCGATGTCCTCGGGCGTTGTGAAGCGGCCCAGGCTGAAGCGAATACTCGATCGCGCCTGCTCGAAGCTGCAGCCGATGGCCGTGAGCACATGCGAAGGTTCGACAGAGCCCGATGAGCATGCGGCCCCAGTGGAACACGCCACGCCTTTCAAATCCATGGCGATCACAAAACCTTCGCCCTCGATGTAATCGAACCGGATGTTGGTGGTCGTGGGCAGCCGGCGCAATTTGTCGCCCGAAACCGCCGCATAAGGAACGCTTGAAAGTATTTGCTCTTCCAGCCGGTCGCGCAAGGCGCCGACGCTGTGCATTCTTTCTGCCAGATGCTCCCCCGCAATTTCGGCGGCTTTGCCAAGGCCCACAATCCCGGGAACGTTTTCTGTGCCGGGCCGCCGGTCGCGCTCATGGTGGCCGCCGTACATCAGCGGCCGCAGGATGGTCCCCTTGCGAACGTAGAGGGCGCCTACTCCCTTGGGGCCGTGCAGCTTGTGCGCGGAAAGCGAAAGGAGATCGACACCCAGGCTTTCAACGTCCACGGAGATCTTGCCCACCGACTGCACTGCGTCCGTGTGGAAATAGACGTCGTGCTCGCGCGCGATGCGGCCGATTTCCTCGAGCGGCTGGATGGTTCCCAACTCGTTGTTGGCGTGCATCACGGAAATGAGCACGGTGTCAGGACCGATGGCCTTTTCCACTTCAGCGGGATCGACTACGCCACTCGATCGGACGGGAACGTAAGTGACGCGCACGCCGCGTTTTCCAAGTTCCCTCGCTGTGTGCAGGACGGCGGAGTGCTCAATCGAAGTCGTAATGACGTGCTTCTTTTCAAGTTTGGAGGCCTGCACAATGCCGAACAGCGACAGGTTGTCGGACTCGGTGCCGCCGCTGGTAAACGCAATCTCGCTGGGGCGCGCATTCAGCAGGCGCGCAAGCTGCTCACGGCTCTGTTCGATGGCGGCCTTGGCGCGCTGCCCGTACCAGTGGATGGACGATGCGTTGCCATAGTCGTCCTGAAGGTAGGGCTTCATCGCCTCAAACACTTCGGGAGCGACAGCAGTGGTTGCATTGTTGTCCAGGTAAACTCTTCGCATGCTGGGACCCCAAAACGCCGCATAAATGGCGGAAAGAATGATCGTTATGAGAGTAGCCCACCGCAGCCGGTGAAGTCAAACGGGCCCAACCGTGATGCCCAAATGCTTGCGGCACAAGGGATTGCCGATTGACGTCAGGCCCGCTGCGGGCGCGGCTTCGCGGGCCGCTGTCACATTGTATTGTGATCATGGGCATAGTCATACGGACGCGTTTGGTTCATTGTGGATGAAAGGTCAAATCCTGTCTCGAGTGAAGGAGGACGATCCTATGTTTGCAAGACATGTCCGAATGCATCTGAAGGCTGATGGCCGTCCGGGTTTTGTGAAGGCCATCGACAACGAGACCATCCCGGCGCTGAAGAAGTTTGCCGGATTCACGGGGGAAATTGTGCTGGTCTCAACCGATGGCAGAGAAGCCATTGGCATCAGCATGTGGGACAACAAGGAACACGCCGAGACCTATAACCGCCAGGGCTCCGCTGACGTGTTTAAAGCCCTGGAGAAGTACACGGAAGGGAAGCCGGAACTTCGGACCTATGAAATAACCAATTCAACCTTCGAAAAAGTTTCCGTAAGGAAAGCTGCATAGAGCTTCTTCGCCGTGGTCGCTGGCACATGCGAAGCGAACCTGTCATGCCGGGCGTGGCCTCCGGAGGGCAACAAGTTTCAGGGGTGGTAAATTCCGGGAAAAATGGGGATTTCACTCGTCCGGCGTGACAGTCCTTTCCTGCCTTTTAATTCCACGCTCCTCAATACAAGCTGCTGGTGCGATTTTCACCGAAAGAAGCTCCCCTGTCCTCAGGGTGTGATATCTTCTGCTTAACCGAAGCGTTGATTCAGCCTTGTGCGGGAAGAAGGAGGCGTGTGCGCGATGAAGGATCTAACCACCCGTAACTCTGGGCCTGAAATCTCACAGCGCGAACCTGAAACTGATCCGCCGGCGGAAGGCTTGACTTTGAGCCCGGAGGATTTCACCTGGACAATTGAGGGAACCGGAGGCGAACTCGTTGTGGCCCAAGCCAGGGCGGCAGGGGTGCAGTATGTCTTTGCCAACCCCGGGTCCTTTGAGTCAGGTTTGTTTGACGCCCTGACGGACGCTCCGGAAATGCACGTGATTCTGGGTCTTCACGAGGGGCTTGTGGTGGCCATGGCCGATGGTTACAACAAGGCAACGGGCAAGCCGGCTTTTGTTAACGTGCACGCGGTGGTGGGATCGGCGCAGATGATGGGCCAACTGTACAACGCGCACTGGGACGGCTCCGCGCTGGTTGTGACGGCAGGGATGCTGGACAGCGAGACCGGCGGTGACGAGGTTGTGCTGGCGGCGCCGCCCGGGTTCAGTCAAAAAGAGATTGTGCGCCCGTTCACCAAGATGTGCTGGGAGGTTAGAGAGCCGGGTATGCTTCCCCTGATGGTTCGGCGGGCGTTCAAAGAAGCAATGACCGAGCCCCGTGGGCCGGTCTATCTGGCGATGAAGGACATGGCGCTTGAAAGCAGGAAAATCCGGGCGACCGTGCTACCTGCCGAACGCTTTCTGCTGATGGGCCGCACTCGTCCTGCAAAGGCATCCGTGGAGGCAGCAGCCCGGATGCTCGTGAAATCCAGGCGCCCGCTGCTGGTGATCGGGGACGACGTCTGGAAAGCGGGAGCACAGGCGGAACTTCTAAAGCTTTCAGAACTGTTGGGCTTGCCGGTCGCGGACCAGGTTACGGCGCAGGCCGAGATGGTTGCGAAAGGGCTGGCCTTGGATTCCCCGTTTCGCGCGTACCACAGCTTCCCGGTCCGCCATCCGCATTACCTTGGCAACTATCGCGCGGACTCAGAGTGGATAAAGCGCGGTGTCGATTTGGTGGTTTGCATTGGGTGCAGGGATTTTGGCGACCGGGCAGCTCTGCAGGCAACCGACGTGCCCGCAGGAGCGCTCATTGTGCGAATCGGGATGGATACTTCCGCGATGGGTCGCAACTATCCAACGGACTTGGCATTGGTGGGCAACATTAAGGAATCGCTGGTGGAAATTCTGGAGGCGGTAACAAGCATTCTTTCGCCTGATCGCCGCAAGAGAATCGCAGCCGAACGTTCGGCGGAGGTTTCGGCGTTTGCGGCAGAAGCGGGGGAGCGCGCACGAGCAACGGCGCAGAAGAATTTTGGCCAGTCGCCGATCCATCCGGATGAATTATCGCAGGTTCTGGCGGAATCGTTGGATGCCAACGCTGTTCTGGTCTGCGAAAACACCACCGCTCCGTACAGGCCCTTCGCCTTTGGCTTTCGCGATAACGAACAGATGTTTTTCGGCACGGCGGGAGCCAGCCTGGGATGGGGCGTGGGCGCGGCAACGGGTGTGAAGCTGGGACTGCCGGACCGCCAGGTTGTGTGTTTTATCGGCGATGGCGCGGTCATGTACAGCGCCGCCGGGTTCTGGACGCAGGCACGTTACAACATTCCTGTGCTGACCGTGGTTGCAAACAACCGCAATTACCAGACTGTGCGGCTGGTTTACCACGGCTACAAGGGCAGGATGGCGGCCCGGGGGCATTACGCCGCGACATACCTGGGCGAGCCCGACATTGATTTTGTTGCGTTGGGCAAGAGCCAGGGCGTGGACGGAGAGAAAGTCGATGATCCCTCACAACTCAAGCCAGCGCTTGATCGCGGAAAGAGCGCCACACGTGAAGGCAAGCCTTACCTTATTGAAGTGGCGACGGCGCGCTCCGGTCCTGGTGCTGAATCCGTCTGGTATGAGCACATGGATTTGCCGCCCGATTCGAAAGCGAAATAGAGAGGCTTCCAAAATCCTTAAACATGGGCCTTGCCGCGCCGCCGGCCTGCTGTATAATCGCGGAACCTGACGCTGAGCACACAAGCTGATTTGGGGAGGTGTTATGAGCGGTACAGAGAAAGAGGAACAGAAGAACTCGGTTAGTACGGGGGCCAAAGCGGCCGCAGGGGTCGCCATCCCGGCCGGGATAACGTTTATTACACGGCCGGACAGAGTTTTCGGGGCCAATGACCGGGTGCGAGTTGGCGTTTGCGGTATTCGCGGCCAGGGGTTCACGCACGTTGAAGAATACTCGCAATTGGAAAATGCCGAAGTCGCGGCGGTCTGCGACGTGGATGAAAATATTATTGCCGGCCGCCTGTCGGACATGGACAAGATGGCGCTGCCTCGGCCAAAGACTTATATCGATGCGCGGAAGTTGATGGAAGACAAATCCATCGACGCCATTTCCATTGCCACGCCCAACCACTGGCACTCTCTGCTTGCCATCTGGGGCTGCCAGGCCGGCAAGGACGTTTACGTGGAAAAACCGTGCTCACACAACTGGTGGGACGGCCACCAGCTTGTGAAGGCCGCCGAAAAGTACAACCGGATTGTCCAGCATGGGACCAATTCCCGGTCGGATGGAGCGATCATCGAAGAGGTCCGGCAACTTCGCGACGGGCTGATTGGCGAAGTCTACCTGGCGCGCGGCCTCTGTTTCAACCACCGCGACACCATCGGGCATACGCCCGTGGAACCTGTGCCTGCAGGCGTCCACTATGACCTGTGGACAGGCCCGGCGCCGCTGCATGACTTCACCCTCAACCACTTCCATTACAACTGGCACTGGTTCTGGAATTACGGAAACGGTGATATCGGCAACCAGGGTATTCACCAGATGGACGTTGCCCGATGGGGGCTGGGCGTGGGCTTTCCGAACAAAGTGTCGGCCATCGGCGGACATTTCATGTTCCACGACGACCAGCAGACTCCCAACACGCTGAACACTGTTTTCGAATTCGAGATGCCGGACGGGACGCACAAGATACTGGAATTCGAAGTGCGGCACTGGTGGACTAACCACGAGGCCTCGATAGGCACGCCCGGGTTTGGCATTGAGATCCCAGGCTTTATTGGTCCGCCAAGAAAAGAGCCTCGACGGCCGCATGGTCCTTTCAACACTGTCGGCAACATCTTCTACGGCTCCAAAGGTTATACGGCTTCAGACAACGAAGGTTCTGCCTCTTACAGATCATGGCTCGGACCGGCGCATGAGCCCGGGCCAAGCGCCATCCGCGGCGGAAACAATTGGGGCAATTTTATCGATTGCGTGCGGAGCCGTAAGAAAGAAAACCTGAATGCTCCGATTGAAGAGGGACACATCTCCTGCACATTGGTCCATCTGGCAAACGCTTCTTACCGGCTGGGCCGCACCCTGAACTTTGACCCCGTGAAGCAGGAAGTGATCGGCGACGAAGAAGCGAACCGCATCCTTCGCGGACACTACCGCGAGCCCTTTGTGGTGCGCGAGGAAGTGTAGCCATTGGGTCATTGTTTTTTAGCCTGAGGCCGGGCGGAAGTGTGTTCGCAATCCTCTGACAATTCAAGAGTGAGGCCGCGGGGCTTCATGATATACTGCTCTTTTGTCAGGGAGTTTTTCCGCAGCTGCAAGCGGGGGTAATTCAGCGGTAGAATGCCAGCTTCCCAAGCTGGACGTCGCGGGTTCGATCCCCGTCCCCCGCTCCATCTTTTCAATAACTTACAGACAACGAGTTTTAAGTGTAGTTCAATTGCACTACGTTCGCGGATTTCGCACTCCTGATTGCCTGCGATCGAGGAGGTTATTGCCTGCTATCATGGCGGCGATCATTTAGACTCCTCCAGCTTCTTGCACTCGCGGGCCTTGGCGACTGACCGCTGCTTTGGCAGCTAAGCGTTGCCAGGCGTGCCGCTTTCTGTGAACTCGGTTTGATTGGTCCCGGTCATGAGACTGATGGTGATCGCCAGAATAAAGTTAAGCATGAGGGCTACAAACCCCGCGTTCAACCCCATGATGGGATCTCTTCCGCTCAAGGTGAGAAATGTGACCGTTGCAATTCCCACAACCAGCCCGCAGAAAACTCCGGACCTGCTGGCGCGGCTCCAGTAGAGTCCCAGAACAACGCCGGGGAAGAACTGCGTTACCCCTGCATACCCGAGCAAAAGTAGCGCGACAATGGTGCGGGCGCCCGAGAGCGCGAAAAGAAGGGCGACCGCCATCAACACTACGGACGCCACTTTGGCCAGTTTTGCGACGGCGTCATCGCTCATCGATGGTGCAAGAAGGGGCCGGAAGAAGTTCTTCGCGAACAGTGTGGAGGCGGTCAGAATCAGAATGGCGGAAGGCACCATGGCCGTCAGCGCTCCTGCTCCGCCCACCACTCCCAGAAACCAGGGCGGGAATGTTTTCTGCACCACGGTCAGTAATGAAAGATCGCCATCCTTAAGCCCGGGGACAACCAGGAGTGCCGCAAAACCCGCGAAGAAGATCAGGGGCAGCAGCAGCGTGTAGAGCGGCATCACTACCGCGTTTCGCCGCAAGGTATCGGCGCTCTTGGCGGTGAAGCTGGCGCCGAAATTGTGCGGCCACATATAGACTCCCAATGAAGTCAGCAGAACTGTGGAAATAAACCAGG
>JAJXZM010000147.1 GCA_021780055.1 Acidobacteriota bacterium | reverse complement strand
TCACCAGTTCGTCCTTCATCTTCTCTGTGTGGACAAAGATGTGATGCGCCAGCCGGTATTGCAATCTCAAGGACAGCCGATTGGCTAGGGAGTCTCTGCCGTCTCTCCTGGCTCCGTTGACATTGTGCGCGGTCATCACAATCTTCTTCCCCAGAATCCTGTAATAAAGCATCAGCAGAGTTCGGTCAAACCAAACGATCCGGTTGTTCCACAGAATGTGAAAGATTCCCGGTCTGGCGTTCCACGCGTAGGCAATGAGCCGGGCATAGAAGGCCAGCAATTTCGCCCCTTTTTTCAGCAGGCCGTCGTCCGGGCCCCGACTTTTCCGCAAATCAAAAAAGTTCAAGCCGGGTGTAACATGCATCTCCGGACCATCCACCCCGGGGCCGCCCACAACGTCAAGGCGCACTCCGCTGGTGATCAAAGACATGGCCAAGCCGTAAGTGTAGTGCCGGTCCGTCCCGCCTGTCAGCAGGGCCACTTCAACCGGGTGCGCCGCTGCCCAAGTCGCCTGGCCCGATGCGCGAACGCCTTCCGGCTTCAAATCTGGAATCTCCGTCAGAGCTGAGCTTCGCACCTGGATTACCTTCCACCCGATTCGGGAATTTCTTCGCTGGCCATTCGGAGGACGCCGTCGGCGCGGAGCCCGCCCTTCGGGGCGGCGGCAGCAGGCACCGGCTTCGAGGTGCGGCGGAACGTAAGCATGTCCGGCAAAAGCTTGACCAGATGATAGAGAGGATCAAGGCTGCGGTGCAAAGCTACCACAGCGATGAGATAAAGGGACCAGAACAGAAGCGAAACTATCACCATCCGGGCCAGCGCGTCCTCCATGCCCATTCCTGTGCCAAAAGGATGCGAATGCAACACGACCAGGACGGAAGCGGAGGCCGCTAGGATTGCGGCGACGATGTACCGCCAGATCACGTTCACCACGGGACCCACGCCGAAACCGATGGGCTTTCCGGCATACCAGAACGCGGGGAGCATCAGGATCCAGAACGAGGCCGTCCACGCCATCGCGATGCCTACTGGTCCCCACGGCAGTCCCACGATAAACAGCGCACCTGTAACCAGAAACTCGATGATCCCCCAGCGAAACCAGCGGTCCGGGGTCCCAATGGAAAGGTGGATCCACCCGTGGGTGTAATAAAGGAGCATGACGCCGATCCCCGGCCCGAAGAAAACGAAGATCCGGCCAGACTCTTCCCACCCCGGGCCCAGAATCACACGGATCAGGTCCTTGCCAACCAGGCTCAGGTCCGCCCCAACCCCCAGGGCAACAAACGCAAGCAGAGCAAGCGCCCTGAGGAAATATCGCCGGTATTGGAACTGATCGTCTTTCAACCGGCTCAAAGCCGAGAAGGCGACGGAGGTAATAGGCGATACAAGCTGGCTGGAAGAAAGAGCGAACAGGTCATAGGCCTTCTTGTAGAAACCGAGCGATTGTGCGCCAAACCGCCATCCCACCAGGACGTTGTCCATGTTGCGGGCAAAATAGTTGACAGCAAAATGGCCATAGACGTTGATCGCATACCGCACCAGCTTTGTCGTTCCCGGGGCACGCCGCGGAAGGCCCGGAACCCAGCGGCAGAGGATCCACGCGCCGACAGCAGTGCTGAGCGGCAGCGCGACGACACCGGCAACCAGCGCCCAGTATCCCCAACCCAGCAAGGCAAGGGTGATGGAACTGACAACCGACGCGCCGCGGGCGAAAACATCGTTGGCGGCGATCACGGGAAATTCCATGGCCCGCTTCAGCAGCGCCAGGTGCAGAACCGAAGTGCCTGTAAGGAAGATGGTCAGCGAAACTCCCACGGCCACCATCTTCACCTGCGGGTCGCCGTAAAACCACGCCAGCAGCGAGCCTGCGGACGCGAATCCCAGCGTCAGAAGAAGGCTGGTGCCGAGATTGATCCAGAAGAGATTGCTGGCCAGCGTGCGGCTGATCTCTTCAGTCTGGACAACGGCTTCCGTAAACCCGTTCAGCCCGAAATTCATGATGAGCAGGCTGAAGGTGGTTACCATCGCCACAACGCCGAAGTCTGTGGGCAGCAGCAGCCGCGCCAGGACTACCGTGGCGACCATCTGGACCGCCAGGGACAACCCCTGGGCAGAAAAGGCTGCCCCGGCGCCACGAACCGCGAGCTGGCGCAACTCCCCCTGGCCCTTGGCGGCCGGATGGAACATTCCCTTTGCGTCAAACGGCCTCAATGGATCCTCGCATAAACCTGCTCATCCTCTGGCGGAAGTCCGGCCGGAACGACCTCCGGAGGTTCCTCCGGTGGGGTTTCCAGTTCCTTACGCCGGGTGGCGCCGGGAACGGCAATGATCGCAAGCAGAAAGAATATCCACATGGGGTCGAGCATTCTGAATCCGGCCTCTGCAAAGTTGTAAACCAAAGCAGCGGCAAAATACGCCAGCCTGAGGCTGCCGGCCTCCGGGTCCCGCCGGTACACGGCAATCAGGTGCCGGTAGCCCGTAGCCAGCAGGGAGAACAGCAGAGCCACGCCAGCCAATCCCAGGTTCAGGTAAACTTCGAGATAACCGTTGTGGGCCTCATTGGGATGCCACGGATAAATGGCCCAGATGTGGTTTAGCCGATTCCCAAGCCAGAAGCTCTCAAAGCCCGTGCCGAACAACGGATGGGTATCCATAGCAAGGAGCGTTTTCCATAAGTCAGTTCGGCCGGTCAGCGTGGAGTTCCTCCCAACCAGATGAATGGCGGACACAAGAACCTCCGGAAAAACGAACAATAGCGCCGCCAGCGAAACCATGATCCCCATCGCAATATGCACGTCTGAAGGCCGGTTTCTTCCCGACACCTTCACAAACACAATCAGGCTTGATCCCATTAGAAAGCACACCAGAGGGGTCATCGAATTTGCCACAGCAAAAAGCCAAAGGACTGTTGCGAGAGTCACCCCCAGAGCAATCAGTTGCCTTATCTTCCTGCGATTGTCATGAAGTGTTTTGAGAATAAGCCAGACACAACCAAGACCGACAAGCATACAGATGATACCGAGCAAGTTCTTATTGTTTGTGGCGCCCGTGTAAGTGACAATTGCATCTTCAACGCTGTAGACGCGCCCCAGGTTGGGATAGAACTCGATCAGCAGCACGGAAAGCGGCATCAGGATAAAACCTGCCCGCGCAATGATTCGCTTGATCGCTTCCATCCGGTTCCGGTCAGTCAGAATAATGAGAACCATCACCACGTCGCCGATCGCCTTGAACCACCTCTTCATCGCCAGCTCAGGAGTGGCCGACCACAACGTGCTGGCGCCGCAGTAGCCGAAAAAGGCCAGCAGGGGCCAGTTCATTCTCAGCACCCTCACAACCCGTTGAAACCGGCACACCAGGACGATGATGCCGGCCAGCATGAGCATAGTAAGGACCATGCGATCCAGGGGATTGCCTTCCCCAACCTGGCTCGCGGTCTCCGGAGGCGGGCTGCCATGCAGCCACGCGGAAACCATCCTCGATCCCGCAAGCAGGATCCAGATAGTGGGAAGCCACAGGGCCGACGATGGCCGCGACTTGGGATCCCGGTAAAGCACAAAAAGCACCAGGATTCCAAACCCGAAGACTAAAGTGGCAAAGAAACTCATGAGGGATTATCCGCGCGTCTGGCAGAAAAGACGCCTCATTGCAGGTCGAGGAACTGGCGATGCAGGAGTTCCAGTGACAACAACGTATGTAACTCAAGGGTGTAGTTGTGGTCTCCCTTGAGGTGGCCTCGCACCACGGCCTCCAGCCCCTTCCGGTCGACGTACGGCCGGGACAGGCTCCGCGAATCCAGCAGCACGTCCCGGACATAATCGGAGAGGAAGTCGCGGTACCAAACCCGGAAATGGGCGAACTTGTGCCTCCCGAGGAAAAGCCGTTCTAGGTGCAGGGGCGAAAAGAAATGGTCGATTCTGGCCAGCCACTGCGGCATGCCGCTGTCGTAAGCGTATTCCGATTTGAACGTGAACTCCTGAAACCCGCGGGCCGCCATTGTCGAGAGTCGTCCCTTCAGGCCGTTGACGCCGCGGTCGCTTGCGACCCGGCCAAGGGCCGGGTTGCCATCGCAGATCATGCGCCAGCGGATGTCACGGTTCAGATCCTGCAACTTTGGCTCCCTGTAAATGACCCGGACAAAATCGTTGTCCAAGTAGGGTGAGCGCACCGTCATCTGGGTCTGCTCCAGGGATAAAACTCCGTAGTGCCACCACGGCGACTGCAGGAAAGCAGCGAAAGTAACAGGATGCCGGCGCCGAAGCCCCGCATAGGTCGTCTTCGCCTGCTGGACGCTGGAGCACAATTCCGGCTGGAACAACCCAGGCATGGGGTCCGCCGGCTTGAACATCGGCACCGGGGTCAGCAACTCGCTGCCATAGGTTCCCACAATCCGCACAGGTGCGATCTCACGGGCCTTTTCGCTGACATACAGGTCGGCTGCCCGGTTGGTATGGACGTTGCCGTCACTCAGGTAAACGCTGCGCTCAGCATAGTGCGGAAACTGCGAAAGGAACTCGTTGCCAACCGTGACCACGCTATGGGGCTGGTGGCAGATGCCGGCAACCTGCCGGGCCACCAGCACGTCACGGCAGTCACGGAACATTCCACCATAGGTGTAGCAGGGCAGCGAGCCGGGCGGGGCCTTTCGCCACGCCATAATCGCGCGAGTGTCCATTCCGCCCGTGAGAGAAACCCCCACCTTCTGGCCGCCGTTAAAGTATCGCCCGAGGTTCCGCGAAAAGGCCTCCCGCAGTTCCTGATAGTATTCCTCGGCGCTTAGCGGAGTCTGTCCTTCCCATTCGCGGACGTCAAAATATAAGTGCTTTTGCGGGATCGGTCTGTTCCGGAACTCCCAGGCGGCGCCGCCCGGCACCAGGCTGACGCCCTCAAACAGCGTCCGATTCTCCAACGCGCAACTGCAACTCACAAACTCTCCAGCCGCCTGCATATCCAGTTTGCGCAACTCCGGACGGACGGCGAGGATCGCCTTTGCCTCCGCCGCAAAGTAGAAGGCCTCTTCCGATTCGTGGAAGCAGAGCCGGTACATCCCATAGCGATCGTTGAATAGGAGCACTCTGCCCAGCTTCCGGTCTATCAGAAGCCCGTGGAACCTTCCGTTCAAACCTGCTGGAAACGTGGGGTCATCTTCATAAAGGTGCACCAGGTAGGAGGGGCCTTTCGCTTCCAGTTGGTGCCCGCGGCTCTTCAGGCGCGTGGCCGCGCCGGGCTCCGGATACTCTTCGCCGGAAAACACCAGTACCACGTCCTGCCGTTCGTTGATCAGGGGCAAGCCGTCAGAAAAGGAACCTTTCTGAACGGCCCACCCCACATAAACGCCCAGCGACTCATCCACCCACGTTCCCGTCGTGTAAAAGGACTCGTGAGTAATGGCCTGCACCATCCGATGCAGTTGCGGCTCAGCGCCTTCGCGCGGCATTTTCGTAATGAAACCCACAATTCCAGGCATAACTGTTTTTGACGGTCGCCTTTCCAACTCCATCCCGGCGGTGCCTTGCCGCCGTCGCCCGCACGGAACCCGTTCTTAAGCGTTTTCCCGGCCGGCAAACCTTCTTGCGTACCAGAGACTGCGAATCCTGCGGTATTGAACGATCGCCGGCTCGGGAACCCAGTCCAGAAGCCTGCGGTGCAGGCCCAGCCGAAGGGCCGCGCGCCCTATAAGCGTCAGTGGAATGTAGTACCTTGGAATCTCGACTTTCTTGAATCCGTTGTGCCGCTTGAAGTCAGCCAGGCTGTCGCCTTCCCTCTTGCCGTAGGAGAAATTCGCGTACCAGAGGCTGGGGATGTTCCGATCGGCGCAGGAAGCCACGGCCTGAGCAACCAAGGCATTGGTCGGCGCCAGGTCACGGTGCCGGTTCATGGCCACAATGTGCATCACGCCCGCCTGCTCCCGCTTTTCGTCGGTCACCAGCTTTACAAACCCAATCATCTCGCCCTGGAAAAACGCGCCGATAAAAATGCTCCGTTCAAGGTAAGTCGTCGTGACCGCGCGTACGGACTCAAGGTCCTTGCCGTAATGCCAGAAGCGCCTGCCCTGGCGGATCGGCGACTCGTTATAGATTGCGTGTATCCCCCGAATGAGAGCGTCGTCAACGGGCACCTCTCGCAAGGTGACGCCCCTTTTCTCAGCCTTCCGAATCATATTCCTTGTTTTGTTGTTGATCTGGTGTGATATCCAGCCGTCGAAGGTCGAAATCGGCAGAACGGCAAAGTTGTCCCACTCCATCGGATAACGGTATTGAGGCGAGCGGCTGGAAAGCCTTTGAATGAAAGTGAATAGGTCCGCCTGGGGCCGGATCTTGCGGAGTGAACCCAGGGCGGCCTCCGGGTCCGCCAGAAACTGAAACCCTTCCGCGTCAAGGCGAGCTATGCGAGGCAGCTTTCCCTGAAATGCTATCTGTTTGCCGCAAACTTCCATGGGTTAATCACCTTTCATTGGCCTGAGAATCGGCGAACCGCTCTTTAAGGAAGCCCTTCAGCCGGCCCATCTGGTCCCTTCGGCGAAATGCGATAAGTTCTTCCGGCATGGACCGCTCTGCGCCTCGTAGCAGGTCCCAGAAGTATGCGATAAGCATCAGCATCCCACCAATAACGAACGGCCTGCGCCACATCTGGTGAACGCATCGAAAGATCTCCCAGACAGGATGGCAGCCGAGCAAATAGTCCTTATGTCCCAACTCGATTCTTCCACGATATGCGGTGTATTGTATGGGACCTTTCTGGGGATTCCAGTAACTTCGGCTGAGACCATGATGAACACAAACCTTCTTCATAAAGGTTCTCGTTTGCCACCCTTTGGACCTCGCACAGAGGACCGCGATCAAGTCGATTCCGCCAGACTTTACGGGTATATAACCCCCGATGGACTCGAAGCATTCACGACGAAAGATCTGACATGCGCCTGCCACGTCTTCAGGGCTGCTGTATCGGAAGTCGTAAGTCACTCCCTCTTGCGAGTACGGAGTGCCGGCCAGCCCCAGCTTTGGATTCTCCACGAATTTGCTGAGGAGGAACTCGAAGTAGTCCTCATCGAAAGAGATGTCGCCATCCATGCTGCAAATGGCTTTATAATCCAAATCTCTCAACCGCGAGTAACCCGCGTTGAAAGCGTAGACCTTTCCGGCAAAATGCCTTTCCCGGCGCTCGGGCAATCTCACAAGTTCAATCCACTGATATTCCGCTGCATACCGGCTGACAATCTCGTCCGTGCCATCGGTTGAGCCGTCGCTGACGATTACCCACTTCAGCGGTTTCACGGTCTGCGCCACCATCGACTTTAAGGTCAACTCGATGAACTGCGCCTCATTACGCGCGGGGGTGATTACAACATAGGCAGGAAGATCTGCCGTAAACAGCCCTCTGCTAGTGTTGTTGTCCGAAGTTGCCGCGCCGATTTGAGGGATACCTGCGTTCAGAACAGAAACGCGCGCACCGCCAGTTGCCTCCATACCGAGACCCTCCGAGATACGAAATAAGTTTCGTACAAATGCGCTGGACACCAAAAACCCCTACCCTTACACTTATGCCGCAACCTTCGAACTTAGTCTTCCTGTTTCAACGATTGCGACAAGGTTGTCGACGATCATCCTCAAGGTTTGGGACTGGTGAGGGGCTGGTAGGCGTCTTTGCGTCTTATCCGGCACAATGAGCTTCCGCTGAACGTCGGAAACTTTCTCCAGCAGGACCAGGCGGCCTTTTTGAGCAAGGTACCGGTCAACCGCTCCGATCCGGCCGCGGAACACACTGTAGACAGGTATACCAAGAGCAGCCGCCTCGCGGTTCATGGTACCACCGCCACTGATGGCAAGATCGGAGTTCCAAAGAAGGGTGAGGCCATCAACCGCATGCTCGGGAATAATCATCTTACGCCCGGTAAAAAGCTCAGGCCAAAGCGCCTTTGCGGCACTTCCCTGCTTGTCACTTCGCGGAAGAAGGATGATTCTCACGTCAGGTTGCTCGGCTACAAACTCGATCGCGGCGCGGAAAAGCTCATCACTTTCGGGATTGTAGTAATGGGCTTCATCAGCGGGCGGGCGGGCGGTGACAATTAGGTCGCCTTCCTTGAGGCCCAGACTGGCACGCAAGTCGGGGTCAGGTTTGAAGCCTGGGACATAAACATCTTCCTTAATGCCCTGATATTTGAGAACCCGGCCGCTGTCAAACTGGATGGCAGAATCAGGAATGACCGCAGGAACCATCATCCAGTCAGGCCCAAATCCTTTAACACTCTTCGCAAATTCGTAATCCCAAAGAGAACACGAGGGAATCCCCAAGAGAGATGCTGCGAGCATTTGCGAGCGCGAACCGTGAGCGACTGCGAGGCACACCTTCTCACCTCTCACCAAGGAAGCCAACTGCAGGGCGCGATAGCATGTCCCTGCAATTTTCGCCAGTTTATTTTTGCCGTAGTGGCGTCCGACGATGGTACAGTGCAATTTGAAGAGCTTGACCAGATCGCGAACCTGAAAGCAGTCGCGAGCCGTCAGCACAACCGCGTAACCAAGTTTCTCGAGCTCTTGAATAATGGGCACGAAGAATGGAACATGGGGCGAATTATCCATGTCGATCCAAATCTTTGCCTTTGTCTCACCGTGCCTTGTCGACTTAGGAGCCCGTGGTCCTTCAACATTCGACATAAACGGTCCCTCCAATGAAGATAGGCATCTCATCTCGACCGCGAATAAACTGCGATTCCAGCTCGAGATGAGAAAATGGCCAAAGAAAAGTATCTCTCAGAGGAGCTTAAGCGGCGGCCTCACGAGTCTCGTCTGCAGCTAGCTCCATCACAAATTGCTGCAGTTGTGCGACGACAACACTTTGCTGCTCATTAGTGAGTCCCGGGTACATGGGGAGGGAGAGTATCTCTGAGGAAACATTCTCCGCAACCGGGAAGTCACCCGGCTTGT
>JAJXZM010000248.1 GCA_021780055.1 Acidobacteriota bacterium | reverse complement strand
TGCCGTCGGCAATGTGGGTCCGCACCATGACGATCGATGGCCGCTCGGTTTCAGCCTCCGCAGCCTTCAAGGCTTTGTCGATGGCTTCCAGGTCATTGCCATCTTCAATCTGTTGGACAAACCATCCATAAGCTTCAAAGCGCTTTGCGCGGCTTTCCGTAAAAGCCAGCGTCGTGGCGCCTTCGATTGAGATATGGTTGTCGTCGTACAGATAAACCAGATTGCTCAGGCCCAGATGACCCGCCAGTGAAGCGGCTTCGGAGCCCACTCCTTCCATCAGGTCGCCGTCACTGACAATGGCGTAAATCTTGTAATTCACCAGCTCATGCCCGGGCCGGTTGAAGTGCGCAGCCAGGTATCTTTCAGCAATGGCCATCCCGACGCCGTTTCCGAATCCCTGGCCCAGCGGGCCCGTGGTGGTTTCAATTCCCTCTTCGGGCCGGTATTCCGGATGGCCCGGTGTCCTGCTTCCCCACTGACGGAATTGCTTGAGTTCGTCAAGCGGCATGTCATAACCCGTCAGATGGAGCAGGCTGTAGAGCAGTATGCAGCCGTGGCCTGCGGAAAGGATAAAGCGGTCTCGGTTGGGCCAGCGTGGTTTAAGCGGATCGTATCGCAGGTACCGCGTCCAGAGCACATAGGCCATTGACGCCGCGCCCATGGGCATTCCAGGGTGGCCGGAATCCGCTTTCTGAACTCCATCCATCGCCAGGCCGCGAATGGTATTAACGCAAAGCCGGTCAAGCTCCGACCCGCTAAAGATGTCATTAGAAATTTGAGCTGCTGTCTTTCCGTCCAAGGCAATTTGCTCCTGTTCTGGATTTTGGCACCGACGAGTCGAAGCCCCCTGACGAGCGACGTACGCAATTCGCTCAATCCAACATCTATTTCGGTTAGATGCACGAGGGACCGGGATGTAACGCCCAAGGGGTGTATTATATTCCTTTTACGAGTTGAAATCGCGTGTCTTAACACCGAACCTGCGGCCAGGGTCCGCGCATGCCCCAAACAACACACCGATTCGCAGGAATGGAATGAAGGAGATGACAATGGTCAAACGACATCTTGGAGTTGTAGGAATGGGAGTGATGGGCAAGAACCTTGCCCTGAACGCGGAGAGCAAAGGATTCTCCGCCGCCGGGTTTGATATCGATCCGGAAAAGGTCAAGAAGGTTGCGGAGGCGGTGGCGGGCAAGGAAATCACGGTCACAAATTCGCTTAAGGATTTTGTGGCGGTCCTTGAAAAGCCGCGGCGTATTCTGCTGATGGTCCCGGCCGGCAAAGCCGTTGACGCCATCGTAAATGACCTGAAACCCTACCTTGAAAGAGATGACATCGTCATCGACGGCGGAAACTCCTTCTTCAAAGATACCGAGCGCCGCGTGCAGGAGCTGGAACAGGCCGGCCTGCGGTTCTTTGGAATGGGCGTGAGCGGAGGCGAAGAAGGCGCCCTGCACGGCCCCTCGCTGATGCCGGGCGGGCATGAAGAGTCCTACAGGCACCTTGAGCCATTGCTTACCAAGATGGCCGCCCAGACCAAGGCGGGCGCCTGCTGCACATACCTCGGTCCTCGCGGCGCCGGCCATTACGTCAAGATGGTCCACAACGGGATTGAGTACGGAATTCTGCAGCTCATCTGCGAAACGTACGACATTTTCAAGAACGTGGTCCGGCTGACGACCCCGGAAATTCACGACATCTTTGCCGAATGGAACGCCTCGGAACTCAACTCCTACCTGCTCGAAATCACCACGCTGGTTCTGGGCAAGAAGGACGACGAAACCGGCCAGCCGCTGGTCGATCTAATCGTGGACGAAGCCCAGCAGAAAGGCACCGGAAAATGGACGGCGCAGAATGCCATGGACCTGGGCGTCGCCGTGCCGACCCTCTCTTACGCCGTCGAAGCGCGCATCCTCTCCGGGCAGAAGAAGGAGCGTGTGGCCGCCGCCGACATCCTGAGCGGCCCCAAAGAAGTCTTTTCAGGCGACCTCACGGCGTTCATCAACAATCTGCGCGAGGCATACCGGGTTGCTGTAGCGGTTTGCTATGCTCAGGGTTTTGAGCAGCTCAGGGTGGCCTCAAACGAATATCAATACAACCTGAACTTCGCGGAGATCGCGCGCATCTGGAAGGGCGGTTGCATCATCCGCGCCAAGATGCTGGACCACATCCAGCAATCTTTCCTAATGGATTCGGCCCTGCCGAATCTGATGCTGGCGCCGACGTTCAGTTCAAACATCAACAAGTATTCGGCCGCGCTGCGAGAGGTGGTGAAGGCCTCGATCCATGTCGGCACGCCTTGCGTGGCATTTTCCACGTCACTCGGCTATATCGACAGCTACCGGCAGGAACGCCTTCCCGCAAATCTGCTGCAGGCCCTGCGTGATTGCTTCGGCGCGCACACGTATCACCGCACTGACAAGGAAGGCGTGTTCCATACCGAGTGGGCAAAGTAAGGTCGACGCGCTCGGTAACAATCTGCTCTCAAGTTCGTTTCTTTGCGATGAGGTATGAAGCCGGACCTCCCTGGAAAGCAGGGGAAATGAGCACTTCCGAAGTAGCTGGCAGAACGCCGTGCCAATTGGAACTCTACATCAACGGCCAGTGGCAGCGGTCGAAATCCAGCCACCATCAGGACGTCACCAATCCGGCGACAGGCGAAGTGCTGGCCCATGTCCCGCTCGCCGCGCGTGAAGACGTCGATAATGCTGTACGCGCCGCCTCCCAGGCATTCCCCGAATGGAGACGGACGCCGCCGGAAGATCGCATCCAGTTCCTCTTCAAGCTGAAGCAGATTCTCGAAGAGCGCTTTGAAGAAATCGCGCGGACCATTACCACTGAAAACGGAAAGACACTGGCGGAATCGCGCGGAGAACTGCGGCGGGCCGTTGAAAACGTTGAGGTCGCCTGCGGAATCCCCTCGCTGATGCAGGGCTACAACCTGGAAGACGTAGCGCAGGGAATTGATGAAACCATGGTTCGCCAGCCGCTGGGCGTGGTGGCCGCCATCACGCCCTTCAACTTTCCGGCGATGATTCCCTTCTGGTTTCTGCCTTACGCTCTGGCCTGCGGAAACACGTTTATTCTAAAGCCGTCGGAACGCGTCCCGCTCACAAGCGCCCTCCTGTTTGAACTGATGGATCAGTTGAAACTTCCGCCAGGTGTTCTGAATCTGGTTCACGGCTCCAAGGCGGCGGTTGACGCGCTGCTTGAACATCCTGAGGTTCGCGCCATCAGCTTTGTGGGTTCAACGCCGGTGGCCAAGTACGTTTACGCCCAGGCGTCCGCGCACGGCAAGCGAGTGCAGTGCCAGGGCGGAGCCAAGAACCCTGTGCTGGTCCTTCCGGACGCCGACATGGACGCCGCGACGCGGATTACCTGCGAGAGCGCCTTTGGGTGCGCCGGACAGCGATGCCTGGCTGTCTCCGTGGCGGTCACGGTGGGCGATGCGCGCCAAAGCTTCACGCAGCGCATCACAGGAGCCGCAAGCTCAATTCACGTGGGCAACGGCTTGCAGGAAGATGTGCAGATGGGGCCCGTGATAACAGCAGAGAGCAAAGCGCGAATCGAGGGATTTATCGCCAGGGGCGCGGAAGATGGCGCCACCGTGCTGTTGGACGGCCGCAGCGACGCGATCGCCAGAGGCAAGGGCAATTTCCTCGGCCCAACCCTGCTGGAAAACGTACCGCCCGGGAGCGCGGTGGCACAGAACGAAATTTTCGGTCCCGTCCTCAGCCTGAACCACGTGAAAACTCTGGACGAAGGCATCGAATTACTTTCGCGCAGTCCTTATGGCAATCAGGCATCGATATTCACCACCAGCGGCGCCGCCGCGCGCAAGTTCCGGTATGAGGCGCCCGTCGGCAACGTTGGAATCAACATTGGCGTGGCCGCTCCCATGGCCTATTTCCCGTTCAGCGGATGGAAAGAAAGCTTCTTCGGCGTGCTGCATGCGCAGGGCCGGGATGCCGTGCAGTTTTACACGCAGGAAAAGGTAGTCATCGAACGCTGGCCCAAACAGTGGTCGCGCAAATTTTAGGGTTGTCCACGCCCATCAGCGCTCGCCTTTTGCGGAAAGTTTTTGAGCGTGCCCACGCGGCCAACCACAATTGATTCCTGCCAGGTACACCAGGGAGGTCGATATGAAGCACAAAATCCTCAGACTCATTCTGCCGTTCATTCTTGCTGTTGTCGCCCTGCCGGCCCTTGCCCAGGCAAAGCACGCGCTGACTTTTGACGATCTGATGAAGGTCCAGCGCATCTCGGATCCGCAGATTTCGCCGGACGGCCAGTGGGTTGCTTACGTCGTCTCCACGCCCGACCTCGATGCCAACCAGATGGTCAGCCACATCTGGCGGGTTCCGCTTGCGGGTGGCGAACCGCAGCAACTCACACGCGGCAACGCTTCCGACTGGCGCCCGCGATGGTCGCCCGACTCAAAGTCCATCGCCTTCGTCTCGTCGAGGAGCGGAGAAGCGCAGGTCTGGATCATCCCCGCCGATGGAGGAGAAGCCCGCCAACTGACCCACATCGCAACGGAAGCTGACGGCGTCACCTGGGCTGCCAAAGCGGGCACGCTGCTTTTCACCTCGGACGTCTATCCCGATTGTCACGATGCGGCCTGCAACAAGCGGCGGCTGGATGAGGCGAAATCCGACAAGGTCAAGGCGCGCGTCATCAACCATCTATTCTTCCGCCACTGGGACCACTGGCTAGACGGCAAAATCACGCACCTGTTTTCGGTTTCTGCCGAAGGCGGCGAGCCTCGCGACCTCACTCCCGGCCCCTACGCATCTCCGACGTTTTTCCTGGGCGCTCCTGACGGTTACGCCATTTCGCCCGACGGCAAGGAAGTCTGCTACACGTCGAACCGCTCCCAGCCGCTGAGTTCGGTCGCCTGGACCACCAACAACGATCTGTTCCTGGTAAGCTCTTCCGGCGGGCCTGCGAAAGATATTACCGCCGCCAATCCCGGCTCCGACGCCTCGCCGCAGTTTTCTCCGAACGGCCGATATATCGCCTACACTTCGCAGCCCACTAACGGCTACGAATCTTCCCTGTTCCGCCTTCGTGTCTATGACCGCGAGACCGGCCAGATCAAAGACCTCACCACCGGATTCGACCAGTGGGTTCTGAGCTTCGCCTGGGCGCCCGATTCTGACACCATCTATTTCATTGCGCCCGAAGGAATCGAACAGCCCATCTTCAAAACTTCCGTCAGCCATCCGCACGTCACAAGAGTCCTTGGCGGTTACAACGACGAGCTTTCGGCCGTTCCGGGAGGCAGGCTCGTGTTCACTCATCAGAGCCTGACCCAGCCTTCTGAAATCCATACCGCGTCATCATCCGGTGGTGCGTTAACCCCGCTGACGCATATGAATCGCGCCCTGATGGCCGGCATCGAGATGAATCCCGGCGAATCGGTCAAAACGCCGGGCGCGCTGGGCGCACAGATCGAAAGCATCCTGGTGAAGCCGCCGCACTTTGATCCCGACAAGAAATATCCCGGCCTGATGCTGATCCACGGCGGCCCGCAGGAGGCCTGGAACGATTCGTGGTTCTACCGCTGGAATGCGGAACTGTTCGCCTCTTTCGGCTACGTCGTGATGATGACAAACTTTCACGGTTCCACCGGATACGGCCAGCCCTTCACGGCGTCAATTTCCGGCGACTGGGGCGGCGCTCCCTATGAAGATCTGATGAAGGCCACCGATTATCTCGCCAGCCTTCCCTACGTGGACAGGGACCGCATCGGCGCGGCTGGCGCCAGCTTTGGCGGCTACATGATCGACTGGATTGAGGCCCACACGGACCGGTTCAAAGTCCTCGTCTCGCACGACGGCGTGTACGATCTGCGCTCGATGTACGGCGAAACGGAAGAACTCTGGTTCCCCGAATGGGAATTGAAAGGCGTGCCATGGAAGAACCCCGCGCTCTTTGAAAAATGGTCGCCGTCGTATTACATCCAGAACGCCAAAACGCCCATGCTGATCTTCGAGGGCGCCAGGGATTTTCGCGTACCGGAGGGCCAGGCGTTCCAGCTCTTTACTTCGCTTCAGCGCCAAGGCGTGCCTTCAAAGCTTGTCTATCTCGAGCAGGAGAGCCATCTGGTGATGAAACCAGACGACAGCGGTTTCTGGTATAAGACTGTCCAGGACTGGCTGGCTAAATACTTAGCCCCAAGTTCCATGTCGAAATGAAACCAACTGCACTTACGTTGCCTGTAACGCCGCTATTCATGCGGCTTTGAGCGCTAGACAAGATTTGCCGAGGCTGCGCCCCGGTGGGTGGAAAGAAGTTCCAGGGTAGTTCGCGATGAAACATGCTTGTGAACTCCTCATCAGGATTGCGCTTCTTCTTCTGACCTGGTTTCTCTGGGCGTTCATGCTGAATCAACCGCTTTCAAAAATCCAAAATCTTTCCATCATTACTGGAGGACCCTTATTGGTCTTTCCGGTTGTTTGGGTCGGGAGGAAGATGCTCGACAAACAGCCAACTATGAGCCGCGCCGTTTGGGTAACCACGTTTGTACATTTTGCTCTGGGATTTTTATTGGGGATTCCTATCATTCGCGCATTAACCACTCATCGGGATTGGTCCGGTGGGGTTATCCGCGTACCATCTGAAATCGCTTTGGCGCTGGTCATTATTACCGGGACAGTCTGCTTGCTGACCGTCTTAAACCTTGCCTTGAAAGGACTCGGGGCTCCCTTCTACATTGCGCTCAGCCGGAAACTGGCAGCAGATTGGCTATATGCCTGGACGCGGAACCCTATGGTGCTTGCAGTTCTGGCCTTCCTCCTGTCATTGGGAATCTGGTTTCAGTCAGTTCTGTTTTTGCTGTGGGTACTCGTCGTGTTTGCGCCGGCATTGCTTTTCTTCGTAAAGGTGTATGAAGAACGCGAATTGGAGATTCGATTTGGGACTTCGTATCTCGAGTACAAGTCCAGAACACCAATGTTGTTCCCAAGAAGGCCGGGAGGATGAACAACGCATGGCTGGCGGTTCAAGCCGACCCGCCTCGCCAGATGCAGAAAGTTAAACAGCCTTCGAAAAACCACTTTTCTTGATGAGCGGCGTTGTCCCCTTCCAACTTTGGACTTTCGCCTGTAAACTCTTCTTTCACACCACTCCGCGAAGGACGGACCTATGACCAAAGACGAAATCGTTCGCAAACACAAGGACTATCTCTTCAATTGCGTCGCAACCTACTACAAGGACCCGCTGGTTCTCGACCACGGCAAAGGCCAGTATCTCTACGATGTGGATGGAAAACAGTATCTCGATTTTCTGGGTGGCATTGTGACCATCAGCGTGGGGCACGCCAATGAAAAGGTGACCTCGAAAATCAAGGCGCAGATCGACCGCCTGCAGCACGCCTCAACGCTGTTCCCTTCCGAGCCCATCGTGGCGCTGGCTGAAAAGATGGCGCAGATTGCGCCCGGAAAACTGCAAAAGAGCTATTTCACCAACAGCGGCTCTGAAGCCAACGAAGTGGCCGTTCTGACGGCCCGCATGCACACCGGCAATTACGACGTGCTTGCGCTGCGCCACGGGTACAGCGGCCACACGCAACTGACAAAATCCCTCACGGGTCTCAGTACCTGGCGGAAGGCCGGCATTGTGCCCTTCGGCATCATTCACGCTCCCGGCCCTTACTGCTACCGCTGCCCCTACGGCCTCAGTTACCCAAGCTGCGACCTGCATTGCGCGAAGGACGTGGAAGAAGTGATCAGGACTTCCACCGGCGGCGCCGTGGCCGGATTGCTGGCGGAAACCATTCAGGGGCTTGGTGGCGTCGTCGTTCCGCCGCCCGGATATTTCAAGATTGTCGCCAATATCGTGCGAAATTACGGCGGGCTCTTCATTTCCGACGAAGTCCAGACCGGCTTCGGGCGCACGGGCAAGCGCTGGTTCGGCATCGAGCACTGGGAGGTCGAGCCGGACATCATGACCTGCGCCAAAGGCATGGCCAACGGAGTTCCCATCGGTTGCACGATCACGCGGCAGGAAATTGCCGACAGCTATAAGGGCCTGACCATTTCGACCTTCGGCGGAAATCCGGTCACCTGCGTGGCCGCCAAAGCTACGATCGACCTGATTGAAGAAGACAAGCTGATGGACAACGCCGAGACGGCGGGCAAACGGTTCCGCGAAGGCTTGGAGGCGCTGAAGGAAAAACATGCCTCCATCGGCGACGTTCGCGGCATGGGATTGATGCAGGGCGTCGAGCTGGTGAAGGACCGCAAAACCAAAGAACCCGCAGCAGACCTGGCCAACAAAGCGCTCGAACGCGCGCGGTCCAACGGACTCGTGATCGGCAAGGGCGGCCTTTACGCCAATGTTCTGCGGATGTCGCCACCACTGAATATTCCCGTGGCCGATATCGATCAGGCCGTCGCCATTCTCGACAAGAGCCTGGAAGAAGCGGCAAAGGCATAAATATTTCCGCAACCGGTCCAGCACCAATCAAGGCCGTGGCTGAAGTGTCGCACCACTCACAAATCCACATTCAAAGGGAGCAAGGAATGAAGTATCGGGAACTGGGCAGGACGGGATGGAAAGTTTCAGAGATCAGTTTTGGCGCGTGGGCCATCGGGTCGATGTGGGGAAGCGTGGATGAAAAGGAATCCATCGCGGCGCTGCACAAGGCGCTCGACATGGGAATCAACTTTTTCGATACCGCCGACGTTTATGGCGACGGCCGCAGCGAGCGCCTGCTCGGGCAGCTTCGCAAAGAGCGGAAAGAAACTTTTTACATCGCCACCAAGGCCGGCCAGCGCCTGCGGCCGCACACGGCTGAAGGGTACAACAAGGAAAACCTGACGCGCTTTGTGGAAGAGAGCCTTCGCAACCTGCAGATGGATTGCGTGGACATCCTTCAGCTCCACTGCCCTCCGAACCAGGTTTACTACCGCCATGAAACCT
>JAJXZM010000080.1 GCA_021780055.1 Acidobacteriota bacterium | reverse complement strand
AATGCAGCAAACGAAGTGGAAGTGAAGGGCGACCCGCAGGTGCAGCAGGCGCTTCAACTCTTCACCAAAGTCCCCGAAATCCTGAAGGGCCCCTTGCCAACAGGAACCATGCACGTCAAGAAAGTTGCGGACCGTGGAAAATTACGGATAGAGAATCTGCAGGCTGGAAACACACGGTAGGCAATGCGAAGGCGCGCGGGGCGCCCTCGCACTCACAGATTAAGGTCTTGACCTAAGCAACAGCCTCGGCTTCGATCTCCACCAGCATTTCAGGATCAACCAGCCGGGTGACACCCACAAAACTCGTGGTGGGATGGATTTCGCCAAAGCATTCCGAATGGCCCTTCGCCACTTCTTCCCAGCGGTCCATATCGGTAAGATAAACTCGCGTCCTGACAACGTGCTCCAGGCCGAGCCCCAGGCGCTTCAAGGCGTTCTCAATGTTTCGCGAAGCCTGCACAGTCTGAGCATAAGCATCACCGGGAGAAAGAATTTTCCCTGAAGGATCTGTCGCAGTTGTTCCGGAAACATAAACCGTGTCACCTACCTGAACGGCGCGTGCATAGCCGACTTTAGGCTCCCAGGGAGTTCCTGAAAATATCTTGGTGCGCTTGTGTTTCATTTATCCCTCCTTGAAGCTGCCAGGCAAACAAACACCTGGGCAGATATGGACTCGCTGGCCTGAACGTCAGCCCGCTGTGGACTTATTTTTGCTTCTGCTTTTCGAAATAACGGCGGTGCGCCCGGGCGGCTGCTGCCAGGCGATAGCGGCGCCTGGCCAGAGCTTCCCCGTACTCGTGTTTTTCTTCCGGTGTCAACGGGACCACGGGTGGGACCCTGACCGGTTGCCCCGCCGCGTCGAGGGCGACATAAGTAACAAAAGCTGAGCTTGTCTGGCGGTGTTCGCCGGTGATCAGGTCTTCAAGATAGACCCTCACGGAAACCTCCACCGAGGTGTGAAATGCTCGAGTTATATGAGCGCGCAATATGATCAGTTCTCCCACGCGAATCGGGTGCAGAAAGTCCAGGTTGTCAACAGAGACCGTCACCACCACACTGCGCGTGTGACGACGGGCAACAATGGCTCCCGCAATGTCAATCAGATGCATGACCTTGCCGCCCAGGATGTTGCCAAGCGGGTTGGCGTCATTCGGCAGCACAACCTCCACCATTTCCACCCGGGATTCACTGACTGTTTTCCCGTTCCGCTTCTGAGTCTGTCGTTTCTTCGGCAAGGATGGATGAACTCCTTGAGTATTCAGTCAGGCTTCTGTCGCGCAATCCTGCAAAGCCCGCCCACTGGCTCGTGGGTATATCCGGAACCGGCGTGCGGCATAGAAGTCACCGCAAACCGATTCTACAGCCGTGCTGCACCCTCGGCCGTGGCGACCCTTTAACTACTTTTGATCTACTAACTTATAGTACGTCACCTGGAAGCTCAAAACAACTTGATTTGGAGCGCCAGAACGGAAACACCGGCCTTCGTCCGGGCAGTCTGAAGCATTTCACAGGATTGAATTGCGAACGAATTTCTGGGGATCTGGCTGGAAGACCGGCTGGACCTCTTGAGTATTACTCGTGTTGAGGTGAAAAGTGCGGCAGCCAGCGGCGGGTGGTTTTGCAGTATTTTTCGTAGCTTGCCCCAAATGACTTACGCAGCGTCGGCTCTTCGTAGAAGACAACCATCAGGTGAACAGCCACCAGCAGCACAAGCGACATGATCAGGATTGAAACTGAGTGCTCGTACAAACCGAAGCCGGCAAGAAGGAACAGCCCGCCGACGTACATCGGATTGCGCGTGTAGTGATAGGGACCGACGGCGACAAATTCCCTGGGGGCATCGAACGGCGCCGGGGTGCCCTTTCCGCGCACAATAAACGTTCCGACACAGGCAAGGCCCAGAATCCCGCCGGCAAGCATCAGGACAACTCCTAGCCCCCCCACTCCGGCGGGCAATGCGACTTGAAGAAAACGGTCGAGAGCGCGCACGCGCAGGGCGAGCCAGGCAAAAAACAGCAGGAATCCAGTCATATAGACCAGGGCCCGCGCAGCAACAGGCAAACTCTTAATCACAGTGTCTCCCTCCTGAACCCTGAGAAAGCAGCTCAGTGGCCCAGAGTGTACCCTGAATGGTCTTGGGTTACAAGATGCCTATTCGGACCCTTGCGGAACGGTGGGTGATAAAAGAACGTGGCGCTTAATCCTTCGAGCATCCCAAGGCCAGCACAAGAAATCGAAAAACCCCTGCCGGCATTGCCTTGAACCTATGAAAGACAATACCAACAGGGGTGGATCTTACATTCAACCGGCCTGATGCGCTGAAAACGCAAGCTGTGGCCGGACGATCTATCCGCGCTTTGTTGCGTTATTGCTTCGGCTTGGCCGCGGGCTTTGCTGCGCCTGCGCCGGAGTCCGTGGACGCCGCCTGGACGGGATAGGTGGTGTTATACAACTTAACGATGTCCGGCGTAATGTCCACACCCTTGGCGGCGTAATAAACGGGGACTTGACTGCCGTCAATCACGAGCGAGTAACCGTGGGTTGAAGCATATTGGTTGATCACTTTGACCATCTTTTGCCCGAGGTCCCTCATCAGCGAGTCACGGTCATATTGAAAGGAGGATTGAGCATCCTGCTCCAGACGCTGGAGGACCGTTTGCTTGTCCTGAAGCTCATGCTGCATCCGGCGCTGCTCATCCGCGCTCAGCGTCGTCATCTGCTTCTGAAGCTGCTGCTGCATCCCCTGAACATCCTGCTGACGCTGGGTGATTTCGGTCTCTCGCGGCTGGTATTTCTTCTGGAGATTCTCGAAGGCCTGTTTCCCCTCCGCAGTGTCCAGAACCGCCTGCTGGATATCGATGACGCCAATCTTATCGCCACCTGCCGCCGGCGTAGTCTGTGCGCTTAGAAACGTCGGGAATACCATGAGGCCGAGCGACATCAAAATTACAAATACTCGATTTCTCATCCGTGCTTACTCCTTTGCCTTCATTAAAGATCGGTTTTATCTTGCCATTGTCCCCTGATTAGCTGTCAAGTTAAAAAGAACTGGCCACCGTGAACCCGAACCGGGTCTTGCGTTCAGCGTAATGGAAACTCTGGAAATACGGCAGCGCACCCAGGTAAGTCGGGACGTTGGGAAAGAGCGACTGAATGTCAGCAGAAGCTCCCGGCGGCGTAATCACCTTGTTCATCCTTAACCAGTTGTACCCGTAATACAGGCGAAACGGGATGTTGAAGTGCGGCACGATCACCTGCAACTGGACGCCGGTAGTGCTGCGTGGCTGATAGTTCGTTCCGGCTGCAATCTGCAATTGCGAGGGTGGCTGCAAAAACGGGAACTGTTGCGTAAGGGGGGTCAGCGAGTTGGGCCGCAGATTCAAATCATCCTTGTGCCAGATGAAATCCATACCGGCATCAAGAAAGGGCCCGACGGTTACAGGGCCAATGATGGGTATCCTGTATTCCAGCTGCGTGTACCACTCCGTGTCGCCACCGGGGAAAATCACCGTGTTGACCGGGAAACTGGTGGATGACCCGCAGCCCCCGGTGTAGCTTCCGGAAGGGCTCAGTGCAGGAATGATGTTCCCCGCGCTGTCCCTGTTGCAAACGGAACTTACCGTGGGGAAGAAAGCAACCGGGCTGATCGAATAGATGTCGAAACCGCGGATGTCATATTCTCCGCCCATGTAAAACCGTGCAAACGGAGGCGGGACCTTACCGCCGTAGCCGCTGATGGAAGAAGCCATCGCATGGAATGCCAGCGTATTGCGGCCGTGATTAATGGGGTGATAGTACTTGAATTCAAGGCTGGGCGTGATGGTATTGACATTGCCTCCCAGCACGCTTCCAGCAAATTGAAGTGAAGCGTACAGGGACTTTCCGTAATGCGGCTCCATGTAGTTCGGGCCCACGGTGTTGTAGTTGTAAGTCGGCATTACGGAGCTGGTACGAATACCGGTCAGCGAGTTGGGGCCCTGAGTGATGTTCTGGAAATTGAGGGCCTTAAAATATTCCTGCGAGGCCAGGCTGAATGTCTGCAGGCTGCTGGTTGAGAAGCTGTAGGTCAACCCCAAACGGGCAAAATGGCGTTTGAGCGGATAGCTGACAAAGGCCGTAAAACCAGTGGAATTCTGTGCAAAATTCTGGAATGACGTAGCGCCATAAGCTGAAGCCAGCGATGTCTGGCTGATACCGGAATAGATACTGGTCTGCTGAAGCTGGTTGAAATTAATGTCGCTCTTGAAAACCGTAAACCCAGTCGTAATGGGGCGGTCCGCCACGTAGGGTTCAGTGAACCCAAAGGTATAGAGCTTTTCGTATTGTCCGGTCTGCACACCGACGCTCAGCGTCTCACCAAGCCCCATGAAGTTGTTGGTAGAGTAGTTAAACCCGAAGAAATTGCCCGCAAAACCGCTGATGCCACCGGAGAACCCAATCTGGTTGCGCCCTTTCTCATGGACCTTCAGGTCGACATCAACCGTGTGGTTCTTGGCATTCTGGTTGATCTTGTAATCGTCTTTCTTGATCTCCTGGAAAAAGCCCAACTGGTTCACGCGCAGGATGCTGAGTTCCCAGAGTCGCGTATCAAACATCTGACCTTCGTTCACCATCAACTCGCGCCGGATTACCTTGTCGCGGGTCTTGGTATTGCCCGAGAACTCGATCCGATGAACAAAGAACTGGTGGCCTTCGTCAAAATCAAAGGTCAGGTTGATCACACGCTTTTTCCGGTCCGGCTCGGGATCGGGAGTCGCGACAAAGTTGATGTACCCGAACTCACCGTAAAGCTTGGTCAGGTTGTCATTCGCTTTACGCATCTTGCTGAGGTCAAAGACGTCGCCGGACTTCATACCCAGGATGGGCTCAAGCTGCTGCGTCTTAAAGAGCTTGTTGCCCCGGATGTTGAACTTGCCCAGCCTGTATTGCACGCCTTCCTCAATCGGGATCGTAACGTCAACAGCCTTCCCGTGCCCCCAACTCCAGAAGAAGAACGGCCAGTGGTGCGACGTGTTTCGCATCTTGACAACAGGTTCCCCTGGAAGAGCGTAGAAGTATCCGCGATCCTGATAGAGTTCGCGTACCTTTTCAAGGTCGTACAAAACCTGGTCGTGATCGTAAGTTTTGTGAAACCAGTAGAACCACGGCGGGAGGCCGGCGGGCCGGGACAATTTCATGGCACGGACAAGCGTACGGTTCGGGAACACGGTGTTACCGGTGAACTGAATATTTCCAATCTTGACCTTTGGACCTTCCGTCACAATGAAGGTAAGGGCCACCGAATTCGGGGGAATGTTGCGCGTGCGGTGCCGGACCGTTGCAAATTGCCTGCCGTGAGCGGCCAGCATTTCCTTGAGCACAACCTCGGCGCGTTTGACGACGACCGGATCATACTGCGAATCCATGGTCAGTCCGACCTTCTGCTTCTGAAACGCCTCCAGAACGTCTGACTGTTGAATGGTATGAAGGCCTTTATAGGTGATGGCTCGAACCAGCTTCTTTTCGCGGACGTAAAAGATTACGATTTTGCCGGTCTTCCCGTCCTGAACCTCCAGGCGGATATCATCAAAGTAGCCGGTGTTCCACAACGCCATGAAGTCGCGTTCGAGCGTGTTGGCGTTGTAGACATCGCCCGGTCGCGAAAAAATCTGCGCCTGCAATGAGGCGGTGGGGATGCGCCGGTTGCCGCGGAATTCAATGCCCTCAATGAGCGTCGGCGCCGGCTTGGCAGGCTGAGCTTTCTCTGGAGCGCCTGGCTTGGGAGGGGCTGCCGGTTTGGGAGTTGTCAGTTGAGGTGTGGTCAGTTGGGGCGTTGTGAGTTGCAGCTGTCCAGGTTTGGCCGGGGCTGCCTCGGGGGGTTGCTGCTCTTGCGGTTTCTGCTGCTTCTCTGCCTGGGTGGGCGGAGAAGGCTGTTTCGCCTGGCTTTCCGGGGCGGAACTCTGGGCCACGAGTGCGGACGCACTCATGAAAAGTACCAGAGCCGCAGCAGCCAATTGCACTCCGAACGACTGATCCTGCCTGATGCACTTACCTCTCAAAAACCTCAAGAAACAGCCTTTCTCCCGCGCTCTGGTGTATTAGCTTAAGCATCTCCGATGCGGCGAACTCCCCTAGAGTTGGCTGGCGTCCCGCAATCAAGACCAGCCCACCAACAGCAAATTTGTCTTAGGATGCGTTGGATATTCAGGTTACTCGCGGATTCCCCGGCCCCCGAAGGAGCCACACTAGTGAGAAAGTGGCGTGGCCGCGACCAGCTTATCATTCACAGGGCGATAGTAAAGCGATTCATTCTCCACAACCACCTCAAGAACAGCAGGAGGTTGAATGTCGCCCTGGATCAACGCTTCCGAAAGCGGATCCTCGATGTACTTCTGCAAGGCCCGCCTTAGCGGCCGGGCCCCGTATGAACGATCCGTACAGGTCTTCTCCAAAATCCACTTCCCGGCTTCGGGGGAAAGCGTCAAAGAGATGTTTTTCTGCGCCAGATGCTGGTTCATTGTTGCAACCAGCATGTCAAGGATCTGCAGCAGGTCGTTATCATTCAGTGCATTAAAGACAATGACTTCATCGAGCCGGTTCAAGAACTCCGGATTGAACAGACGCTTGACCTCACCCATCACCAGGTCATTCATCTTCTTGTCCGTTGCGCCTTCCGCCGCGGACTGGAACCCAAGATTCGAACGCCGTTCCAGGTACCGCGCGCCGATGTTCGACGTCATAATAATAATTGCGTTCTTGAAGTCAACTGTGTTTCCCAACCCATCTGTCAACTGGCCGTCCTCAAAAACCTGCAGAAGGATATTGAAGACATCAGGGTGGGCCTTCTCAATTTCATCCAGAAGGATCAGCGAATAGGGCGAACGCCGCACCCGCTCCGTGAGTTGTCCGCCCTCCTCGTACCCTACGTACCCGGGAGGCGAACCAATCAGCTTTGACACGGAGTGCTTTTCCATGAATTCCGACATGTCAAAGCGGATCATTGCGCGATCGCTGTTGAACAGGATGGCCGCGAGAGACCGGGCCATTTCAGTCTTGCCCACTCCTGTCGGTCCCAGAAAGAGGAACGACCCCACCGGCCGCCCCGGCGGCTTCAAGCCCGCCCGCGAACGGCGGATGGCCCGCGCCAACGCTGAGATCGCTGATTCCTGGCTGACGATGCGCTTGTGCAACTCATCTTCAAGCCGGAGCAGCTTTGCCATTTCCTCTTCTTTGATGGAAACGACGGGGATCCCTGTCCAGCGCGCAACGACATCCTCGATGTCTGCCTTGGATACGGACCCAATAGCCGTCTCGTCAATGTTGTACTTTTCGCGAAGGATCCGGAGGTTCTCACGTTCCTTGCGCTCCTCATCCGAATAGAAACGCGCCTTTTCAAATTCGTGGTTGGCAATGGCGTTTTCCATCCTGTGGACCACAAACTTGATCCGTTTCTGGACGTCGATCATCTCTTCCGGCAAGGTGCTCTGCCGCAGTTTGACGCGCGCACCCGCCTCATCAATCAGGTCGACAGCTTTGTCGGGAAGGAAGCGGTCCGGGATATAGCGGCTGGAGAGGTAAACAGAATTCGTGATGGCCTCATCCGCATAGGTGACGGCATGGAACTTTTCGTACCGTTCCTTAATCCCGAAAAGGATCTTGACGGTCTGCGCCTCATCGGGCGGCGGCACTTTAACCGCCTGGAAGCGCCGCTCGAGTGAGCGGTCGCGCTCAATGGACTTCCGGAATTCGCCCGGCGTCGTGGCGCCGATGCATTGAATCTCGCCCCGCGAGAGGGCCGGCTTCAGAATGTTCGCCGCGTCGAGTGACCCTTCGGCCGATCCAGCACCCACCAGGGTGTGGAGTTCGTCGATAAAGATAATGGAGTTTTGCGCCTCCATCAGTTCCTTCATGATGGTCTTAAGGCGCTCTTCAAACTGGCCGCGATACTTGGTGCCAGCCACAATAAGAGAAAGGTCCAGGGCCAGAATCCGTTTGTCAGAAAGGAACGAGGGAACGTCCCCTTCGGCGATGCGCTCCGCCAAACCCTCAACGATGGCCGTCTTACCGACCCCAGGCTCTCCGATCAGGACTGGATTGTTCTTGGTGCGGCGGCACAGAATCTGGATGACCCGCTCAACCTCGTTCTCCCGGCCGACCAGCGGGTCGAGTTGGTTCTCAAGCGCCGCCTGGGTAAGGTCACGGCTGAATTCAGAAAGCAGCGAAGTCTCTTTCGCGCGATTCGCTGACACCTTCTCGCTCTGCGTACGGCTCAATTCTTCCCGGAGCGTCGACAACCGAAGCCCTCGCTCGTGGAGAATTTCCGCCGCAAACGATTTGTCCTCACGGAGAAGTCCGAGCAGAAGGTGTTCGGTGCCGATGTGCTTGTGCGCCAACCGCTCGGCTTCCTCAGCGGCGTAGGCAAGGACGCGCTTGCATTCCGTGCTGAGAGGCAGTTCGACAGACGTTGAAACCTTTTCCCGGATGGGGATGTGTCCTTCCACCTGTTTGCGAATGGATTCAATGGAAGCGTGGGAACGTAGAAACCGATTGGTAAGGGCCTTATCTTCGCGCAACAAACCGAGCAGCAAGTGCTCCGTTTCGATATAAGGGCTCCCGAACTGGCTGGCCTCATATCGGGCAAAGAATATTACACGCCGGGCTTTTTCTGTGTATCTCTCGAACATAGCTCCTCAGTTCTTCCTTAGACCCTGCTCCTGACATCTATTATGCCAAAAGCAGACTGTCAGTTAAACCGTGGAACTACCACCTCGGTCAGTTGGCCGTCTTCCAGACGCAACGTCCGAGCCGCGCGCTGCGCGAGTTCCATATTGTGCGTAGCCAATACTGATGTCAACCCATGAACCCGGTGCAACCGTTCGAGCAGATCCATGACCAGTTCTGCGGTCCGGTGATCCAGGTTTCCTGTCGGTTCATCCGCCAGCAGCAAGGAGGGGTTGTTGACTAGCGCCCTTGCCAGTGCCACCCGCTGCTGTTCTCCCCCAGAAAGCTCACCGGTCCGGCGCCCCAAGGCATTTCCCAGGCCCACCTCC
>JAJXZM010000332.1 GCA_021780055.1 Acidobacteriota bacterium | reverse complement strand
GCCACAGCGCTGATTTCCTCGTTGGGAATGAGATTCCGATGGACCTCCAATTTTCCTGTAGTTGGGTCAAAAACGGAGAGGGCACCGCCAATCAATCCGTAATCCGGCTGAGTGCCAATGTACATCTTGTGGCCGGGGCCGAGATGGATCCCTCCTACGGGCCGATACTGCTGCTCGGGAATGTGCAGGATCGTGCGTGGGTTGGAATTGGCGCTGTCACCCTGGTTCCACGGCTGGGCGGGGTCAAAAACAACCAGCGTGGCCTCGACATAAGAAATCGTGTAAAGCTTCCCTTTATAGGGAATACCGTAATAGATCTCGCCGCCCTCATCCATCACCTGGTCGTAGGAGATGAGCTGGCGGTCTCGCGGATTGTAGGAAAAGAGCGTCTGGCCCAATCCCGGCCCTCCGTAAATCAGCCCGTTCGGAACGGAACGCAGCCACAGAACCTCCTGCCCTAGACCATCGACCTGGATGCGGTGGCGGACCGTTGTATGGTCTTTCACATTTACAAAGATATAGGACTGGATACGCATCCCCATAAGGTTTCCATTGCGAGTCAGAAACCAGCGACCGCTTGGAATGGCACCCGGCGATTTGTAGTAAATGGATTTTTCCCCGGTGCGCAAATCGAGCTTTTCAATGTTTCCGTAACCCACCTGGTAAATGATGTGGTCGGCATCCAGCAGATTGATCCCCGACGCCCCGGGCAACTTCTCCGTGCGGAGTAATTTCAGCGTCCGCGTCTGAAAAATGAGGACATTGTCCCCGGCCAGTTCGACCATGAAGTGAGGGCTGACCATCGGCATGGGCGTGACGCCTGCAAGCTGATACTGCTTCGGCGTCAACGTGTGAAACTGGCGCGTAGAGGGGTCGTAGGCAATGATCCGCCCGAAACGGGTACCAACTCCACACAAGACAATTCCTTCCGGGGTGACGGCGACGTTGCGCAGGTAATTTTCGTCGGCCACCTTGCCGAGATCGGTCACTTTCCGCGTATGAGGGTTATAGCAGACAAGGTGGCAGCCGGGGTAAGTTCCGTAGTAAATCTTCCCGTCGGGCGCCTGGGCCAGATCGCAAATAATGAATTCCTTTTTCCGGAAAGCTTCAGAGGCCTGTGGCAGTGGGATCCATTTTTCAGTGCGCGGATTAAAGCAGAGCAGCTTGCCTTCGTTGTACGAGCCGAGATAAAGGTTTCCATCCTTTCCCTGAATGATCCCCCATGAGCCGATGCCCGCAGGTATCGTCCATGATTTGGCGCGATTGTGCCGGTAGTCCAGGCGGATAAGCTGGCCGAGGCCGGCCGAGTTGAACGACGTGATGTAAAACACATCAGTCTTGAGTTGCGGGTCGTACACATCCAGGGCGTTGAAGGTCCATAGGTTAGTCGCCACGGGGCCGATTTCGCTGAATCCCGGAGCTGCGGAACGCATCGTAAGAGTGCTTGTGCGGACGAAATCGTTTTCCTGGGAGCGCCCTGTGCCGGGCATGGCCAGGAGAACCGCGGCCAGGATGGTAACCACAAAACAGAAGAGAATATGCCTGCGCATATGGATGTTCCTCCCAAAGTCAATAACGCTTAACCCTATGAGTGATGAAGGCTGCACGCCAATCCTGCGGATGCGTTTGGAGTCGCACCAACCGGACGATCAAATTGCTGAAATTGCCAGAAGCAACGGCCTGCCTATTGGCCGAATGCGGCCGGCGGACTTGGGGACCTGGGGTGATAGCTCCAGACGTCCGTGTCGCTGCCAAAATAGATTGTTCCGTCTGCGCCGATGGCCAGCCCGCTGGTGGCCTTCCCCGATGTCTCCGAAAAGAACTTTACCTTACGGGCGGAAGGATCGATGTGGGCCAGTTCGTCACCAAGAATTCCCCACAGCGTCCCGTCCTGCGCTGCCTTAAGACTTTCCAGCGGGACTTGGCGAGGCCGGTCGAAATGGTAAATCGTCGCCAAGGTCTGTTTCGTGGAATCGTAATCCATCAACTGATTGCCGGTGACAAAGTACGCATGTTTGTGAACGGCTGCAATTGCTCCAACCCCCGCGGAGGTCTGAAATGCGTGATCAAAAATAATCTTCTTAGTTTGCGGGTCCCACACAACGAAGTGCGACTGCTTCTCGACGGCTTTGCTGCCGCCGCCTCCGGCGGGGTCGGCGCCGCAATAGACGTACCGGTCGTCTGTTCCCACGGCGCCGATTTCTTCGTTGGGAATCAGGTTGCGATAGACTTCCAGCTTTTCAGTCGCGGGATCAAAAACCGACAGCGCTCCGCCCAGCAATCCGTAGTCGGGCTGAGTGCCGATGTACATTTTCCCGCCGGGACCCAGATGGATTCCACCCACCGGGCGGTACTGGTCCTCGGGGATGTACAAAATGGCCCGCGGATTGGACGACGGGGCTTCGCCCGCATCCCACGGCTTCTCAGGATCAAAAACCGCCAGACCGGCTTCGGCGTAAGACATCGTGTAGAGCTTGCCGTTGTAAGGAATGCCGTAATAAATTTCGCCCGTGCGGTCAATGACCTGGTCGTAGGATGTGAGCACATTCGTTTTGGGGTTAAATGAGAAGCACGTTTGCCCCAGCCCCGGCCCGCCGTAAATCAGGCCATTCGGAAATGAATTCAGCCACAGCACATGCTCACCCAGACCCTCCACTGGAATCATGCGGTGGGTTACTGTGTTCGTCTTGCGGTTCAGATAAACATACGACTGAACAAGCAGCCCGAGAAGATTTCCCGACTGATCGAAGTACCATCTATTGTTCGCGGCGGTGCCTGGTGAGGCGAACACAACCGTGCGGTCGCCGTTTGTCAGATTCAGCGACATCAGTTTCTGATCGTCGTCCTGATAGAGGACGTGGTTGTCATCGATCAGAGTGAAAATGGACTGGTTGCCGGACCCATTGTTTTTCGAGGGAACGGTATAGACGTGAAGAAGCTTGAGCGTCTTTGGATCGTAGACGAGGACGCGGCTGCCGGGCCGATGCTGTCCTTCCACCACGTAACGGTCACTTACCAATGGCTTGGGGAAGACGCCCGGAGTCTGGTATTGGGTTGGGGTGATGGTCGAGAAGCCGCGCGTCGCGGGATTATAAGCGATAACGCGCCCCAACCGCGGACCGACGCCGCAAAGCACAATGCCGTGGTGCGTGACGGCAACCCAGCGTACGTAGTTTTCGTCGGCTACCTTGCCGAGGTCGGTCACCGTCTGCGCATGGGGATCGTAGCGAACCAAATGGGCGCCCGGGTAGGTGCCGTAGTAAATGTCCCCGTTCGGGGCCTGGGCCAGATCGCAGATGATGAATTCCTTCTTTCGGAATTCTGGAGACGCCTGGGGAACCTTCAACCACTGCTTGGTTCGCGGATTGAAGCACATCAGTTCGCCCTGGTTATACGACCCCATGTAGATGTTGCCGTCTTCTCCCTGGATGATCCCCCAGGAGCCGATCCCGGCCGGCATGGGCCAGGTCTGGGCACGATTGTGGAGATAGTCCAGCTCGATCAACTGGCCTGTCCGCTCCGGCTTGCCCTCCGTTACAAAAAATTGGCCCCCACCTGCTTCATTGAACGATGTAACGTAAAACACCTGTGATTTCAGAGCAGGGTCATACAGGTTGAGGGCATTAAAGGTCCAAAGGTCGGTGGTCATCGGGCCAACGCTTGTAAAGTCCGGAGAGACGGACCGCGGCTGCAAAGTCTTTACCCGCACGAACGATTCCTCCTTTGGTGAGCTCGAGGAATGTGGCGCCGTTGACTGCCTGGAGCATGCTGTCAGCACCAGGAAAAGCAGGACAAGGGCCGACACGCCAGGCTTCCTGGCAAACAAGGACCAATTTTTCATCACAATTCCACCTCAGTTGTTCCGCCCTCTAGCGATTGATTGCCGCTACGATGCATCTTCTTTCTGTCGGTGATCAATATGGGACCGAGGCAACTCCTGCCTGAATCCCCTGAATCGCAGCCCCCTCCTGCGGATTAGCTGGGCCCGCTGATGGGCACGTCATTGGTTCTGCGCATCAGAACAATCGTCCAGCAAAAGACGGCAACCTGTTTCATGCCGTAACTACATATACTGTCTTGGAAGGTACAGTCAAGGTATTATTTAGGGTCTCTTGCCAGTTCCTGGCGCATTGTTCTGCTGGTCGAAATTGAATAATTTTTTCTGGAACAGGAATGCGGCCTTCCCCCAGACGTTCCTGCGCGATATGATGGAACGCCCGCTTGAGCAGACTCTGGCGGCAGGCATTCAGTTGGAAGGTTTGTGTGCTGGAGGATTCGTCTATGTTACGTGGCTTCAAGGGTTCTGTATTATCAAGATTGTTCCGCCCACCGCACTTGCATGGACGGCGGTGCATGATACTCACGTTTGCCCTGCTGGTGAGCGGGACAACGACTTACGGAGCCAAATCTTCAGGGCAGAAAGCTGACGTCGACTGGCACGCGCTCGGTTCTACTCCATGCGTGTGGTCGCCGGCAGTCACTGATGCCCAAGGGGCCATCGATCCGGCAGCCACAATCAAAATCCTGAAAGCTAATGGTCTTGGCTGCTACGGGGCGCTGATCTGGCTGCAACGAAAAGATGGACCGCCAACATTTGATTGGAACAGTTTCAAAACTTTCGTCGCCAAGGCGCAGCCTGCGGGAATCATTGTCTGGGCAATCCTGATTCCGCCCAGCGAGGGCGGTAACTCTCCTCCGTTCGACAAGGATTACGTTCGCTGGATGCAGGAACTGGCCAAGTTGTCAGTGAGATATCCTTGCCTGAGGGGCGTTAACATAGATGATTTTTACTGGGACACCAAATTCTTCACGCCGCAATACACCTGCAGCGTTTATTCGGCAAAGCAGAGCATTAACCCCCGGCTGCAATTTGCGCCCACCATTTACGGCCTGGATACGGATTTTGCAAAGGAGTATGGGAGTTGTATCGACGGAGTCTGGCTCTGGTGGCGAAATCTGGAGGGCAACGTAGGGCTGGACGTCTGGCTGAAGAACAGCCGGCAGGTAATCAACAACCAATTTCCCATTTATGGCGGCGTTTATGCCGGAAAGACGCATTGGCATAAGGATGGGCGGCCGGAGCCCGGTGTTGTTCGTGGAGCGCTGGCGACCACTTGCCGGTACGCCAACGGCGCGGTTCTCTGGCAGATGGCGCTCAATCCACCCAATCCGTTGCTGGAGGTCGCTCGATCTTTCGGAGTTAACGGCTCATCGCCCCAGGCGGGCAAATGCGGGACGTTTGTGGACAAGTCCGGCATTGCAAGGATGAAGTGATCTGAATCGCCTGCGGGACGAATCGCTTTGCGGGGATGGACAGATGCGGCGGTAAGGGTGCTGTGCGGTCTATTGCATCCGGGTCTGTGTCAATAAAGGGTCCGGATGATATGTTCTCCCGCACCGATTTCCTTCAGCACAAGGGAGTTTCCCCGAACGCCTTTATGTACCGGGCGACCATCCAGCAAGACGGTTGCAGGCTTGTGCGGAAGCGTCACCCCCAGCGTCACCTTCTTCAGGGTGTAGAAATTAATGGTCTCGCCCCGCTCTGCTCTGGTCAAGCCCAGATCGACCGGTATGGATGATTCTATCGCCAGGTTCTTATTGCCGCGTAACGATATAATCCCCGTGCCGAAAATCTGCAAGTTGTCGGCGTTTTTCCTTACGCCGAGACTCTTGCCCTGCGCGGTAACGCCGTCCCTTTCGAAAGTGCTCAATTCTCTCCCTGCAATCCAGCTCCATCCACTGTCCGCATCTATAAAACCTTCCCGGTCGCCTTCTTCAAGTGGCGTCAGCTCTTTAAGTGGCCGTCCAGTTTGTTCAAATTTCATGCCCACAAGGAAACTGGTTCGCGAGGACTTGTCTGAGTCAAGTACAAACTCGTAGGGCTGATCGAGCCGAATTCGGTCCAGATCCGTGTAACGGTCCCCGGCCAGAGGAGTCTTTTGAAGTGTCCAGTGGCTGTTCGGTCCGATTGAAGTGATCTCGGTTGAAGCATTGTCAACGGTAATCGAGGCATTTGCTCCACGGATGTCAGTCACTGCTCCGAGTGGCGCGTGCAGGAGCCAGTCGAACCGATGCGGAGATGGTGACTGCAACCGGTCATGGATAATCAGCAGATCCGGCTTGAGGAAGATGAATTCGCGTTGGAAAGCGGTGAGGGCACCTCCGTACGCCGCCGTCAGCTCAGCTGACAAGTAATCCACATCTGGCGTAAGCAGGTGCGCCGTAAAGTGGGGATAATGGGCCAGCGCACTCCAGTAGCGGCCTTCCTCTCCCGGCTGGCTGAAGGGTTCGCCATCAATCAGGACGATATTGTGGCCGGGCGCCTGCATAAAGTAAGTTTGGTAATTGGGATCCTTGTAATAATCCGCATAGCCGGCTTCGCTGATCAGCCTGTGTCCGAAAGCCGCAACCTGAAACGTTCCCTGGTCGTGGTGCTCGTGGTTGAACCATGGTCCCACTCGAATAGAGATCACGGTGTCGGTGGGTTTCCAACCGCTGCGCAGAATCGCACTGCCACGATCGGGGAAGATTCTTGATGGCCGGGGCAATGGGGCTGGTGCCGCAGGCCGTGAACAGCAGGTCAAGTCCAATAGGCCCGGGGCACTTTCCAGCGTTCTCCCTGTTGCTTGGACCTTCGCCACGCCCAGCAGGCTTCCGGCCTCGGCGGTATCGTAAAAGGCCCGCAAGGATGGATCACTTGAATGCTCGGCTTCCCAGGCAAACCCGGAAAGGGCGCGCAGTTGACCACTGAAATCGCCCGTGTCAAGAACCAGTGCCGGATTGACTTCCGCGTAGCGGGGCCACCAGAACGACTGGAGCACTCTGTCCGTACCAGGCGGTCTTATGCCAAGCGAATGGAGGGCTGCCATGCCAAATGAGACGCCCTCCATGGCAAACTCCTGGTATCCGGCAGGCTCCGCTTCGCTGCCGTCGCCGGGGAAAAGTCCGTTCAACAAACGGTTATAGGCGACACTCAGTTCAGCGAGGGCTGTTCCCAAGCGTGCATTCCAATCTGGCAAATCGCCATACACAGCCACAACGGCGGCAAGAGCGCCGCCTACCGAATTCGCCATCCAATTGCTGGCCGCGATGGGCATCCGGTTGTTCGTAAAATACTCTTCAATCGTGGGATTGATACCATTTCGCCACAGACCTTCCGCAATCTGTTCTTTTTCAGCAAGAGTCAGATGGTTCGCGATCAGGTCGTATCCAATAGCCACTCTCTGAGAAAAAACTCCCACCTCATAATAAGTGTGCAGACCGTGGGCGCCGAACCAGGGTGGCGTCCAAGTGGGCCAGTTCGAGATGGTGAGCAGGCCTTTGCGTGCCGCATTGAGCGCTGCCTGGTCGCAATTCAACCTGTATTCAACTGCGTTGAAAGCGATGGCGTTACTGTAATTTTCGAGCAATGAGAAATACTGTGGGAGGCCCGGAAAAACCGAGACATCTGGCAACAACGCAATATTCTCTCCGGCAAAAGAGCTGTAAACCAGAGCTGTGCGTAAATCCCGGGCCTTGGCGCTCAGCGCGGTCAAATAGGGATTGGATGCGTAAGCAGAATGGAGTTCTTCGAGTCGGCGTGAAGTCAGCAATACACGTGGGTGCGGCGGAACATCGCCCAGCACAAGAAACTGGAATTCATTCCGCGCCGTACCGGAATCGACAACCGCGCGGTACATTCCGGGCTGCAAATTTTGCGGTAACGAGACCTGATAATCAGCCTCGTGTCCAGAGCCTTCCAGACGCTTTCCCGGGAGAGAGAGCTTATTGCCTTCAGAATCGTAGACGAAAATCCGGAGCGGCTCCCGCAACCGGGCTACCACTGTCAAATGTCCACCGGCTTCCACAGGATGCTCAGCCACCGCAAGGTCCTCACCGGCGGAATGGGCAAGTTGCGGTTTGAGCAAAGGCAGTACATTGCTGCGCTCAGCAACGATTTCAAGATGTCTGAGAACCAGCCTATTGGAAGAGTCCAGGACAGGAGATTTTAACCTAACTTCGATCACAATTGCCTGGACGTTTACGCCCCCGGGAGGAACCCCCAGGCTTATCCCCCGAACAGTAACACTGTTCGTTCCGGACACATGAGGCAGTAAAGCCTTGTAGAGCTTGCCATTCTCCGCTGCCAGCATGATCGTGGCGGTCTCGACGGTACCGCTTACCTTTAATTGATAGGTAAGATTGAACCGCGATTCTCGCATCACGTGGAACGAGAGCGGCTTGATCAATCCAATGTGCAGAGTATCCTGGCCATAGGACTTGACGTCGCGTACCAGGCACCGGCATCCGTTGAGATTCGTGGTATAAAGACCCGGATCGAAGCCAATGTCCTGAGCCAACGGGTAGCTCAGCCAGTCGCGAATTCCATGTGAAAAATCAGTGGCCCACGTCCAGCGCACGTAGGATTGTGCGCGTCTGCCCAACTGCGCGGCACGTGTGAATGCCGGCGAGCACACAATTTGACACAACAGGAGGACCGTTGTCTGAAGAATTCTAAGGGAAAGCTTCAATGCTGCTCTTCCGCTTGGATGCCCCGCTGGATCGGCAATAAGTCTTTGCACAATGCTTGAATCTTGCTGCACGCTTCAACGATGTCATCAGCGTCCCTGCCTGTTCCCAGGAACAATGTCTGCTCCAGCCAAATCCCGTCGCGGCACAAGCGCTCGCACTCAGGGAGACTCAATGATTCATAATCCTGGGCGGGCTCCCATCTACCGCAGGCACAAGGGGGAAGATTCTTCCTATGAAAAAGCGGATTACGGTAAAGCGGATAAGGATAGGGTGCCTTGGCTGGGATACCTTCGGCCTGCAGAGCGCGCAAGAAAAGGTTGCGATCCAAGCCATTGAATGCTGAGGGATCGTAACGCAAGGTAGCAAGGTAATTCGGCTGCGAGGTGACCCGCGGGTCGTCCGCTCCCAATTGTATTCCTTTGATGGGTTCGAGAAGCCTTCTCAGGCGCGCAATATTTGCCTGGCGGATACGGGTCTGTTCCGGCAACCTCGCCAGTTGCTCGATCAGCACGGCCGCTTGCAAACCCGTCATACGGTAATTGGTGCCAAGG
>JAJXZM010000601.1:857-9113 GCA_021780055.1 Acidobacteriota bacterium | reverse complement strand
CGCCCTGCTCGGCAAGAATCACGGCGCCCGCGCAATCCACTTCGCCTTTCAGGTGCGTGTTGATGCGAACCATGCCGGAAGCGACGGTCATCCTACCTTCGAATTCAATTCCGGGCTCCAGCAGACCAACGAGTTCCTGGTCAGCCAGAGGGTTCGATCCCCGTCTCCGGAAGAGTTCACTGAGCTTCGTCGCCATTACATCCTCCCTTTTGGATTGGAGATTATTGAATTAGTCATACGTTATAATGTAATATTAACTAAAGCTATATTGCAGGCTAAGAGCGAATTATCCAGTCATAGATACGACTCAGATCCTCCGGGGAGAAGTAGCTGATTTCAATCCTTCCCCGGCGTTCGCTTCCAACCACCTTCACCCGCGTTCCGAGTGCGCGCTCCAGCTCAAGCACCGCCGCGCGAAGGTTCGGATCCACCTTAGGACCTGGTTTCGGATCGGATTTCCCCTGCCCGTTTGCTCGCGGAGCAACGAGATTCTCCAGGTTTCTGACGGAAAGGCCTTTTTTGATGACAGCCGCAGCCAGTTTTGTCTGGGCCTCCGGAGAATTTACTGCAAGCAGCGCGCGCGCGTGGCCTGCCGAAATCTTGTCTTCCATCAGAAGTTTCTGGACGGCCGGAGGCAAACCCAGAAGGCGAAGGGTATTGGTTACTGTCGATCGGTTGACACCAAGCCGCTCTGCGATCTGTTCGTGTGTCAAATGGAATTCCTGTTGGAGCCGCTCATAAGCTCGAGCAATCTCCAAAGGATTGAGAGCCTCCCGGAGAAGGTTTTCGGCAAGCGCGAGTTCAAGAGCTTCGGTGTCATCGATATCGCGGATTACGGCCGGCACTTTGTCAAGCCCGGCTTTGCCTGCGGCTCGCCAGCGGCGCTCCCCGGCCACGAGCTGATAGCGTTCTCCATTCGGACGAACAAGGATGGGTTGAATCAACCCGCTTGCCCGGATGGAAGAGGCAAGCTCTTCCAAGCCATCCAGAGGCAATTGCGTTCGTGGCTGGAACGGATTCGGGTCAATGAGGTTCAGCGGCAGATGGTCAAGGCCTGCAGCAGTCGCAGGCGCCGGCGCAGCCTCAGTTTCCCGCAACAGGGCGTTCAAGCCGCGCCCCAGCGCCTTTCTGGTCATGGCTTATAACCTCTTTAGCAAGTTTAACATAGCTTTCGGAACCTCGGCATTCAGGATCATAGAGAAGCACAGGCTTACCATAGCTTGGTGCCTCCGCCAGGCGGACGTTACGCGGGATCATCGTCTCGAAGACCTGGTCACCGAAAAAGTCCTTCAGATCATCCCGGACCTGGTGCGAGAGGTTTGTTCTGTCGTCGAACATTGTCAGAAGGATGCCTTCGATAGCCAGTTTTGGATTGTGGGTCCTCCGAATGCGAATAAGAGTGTCGAGAAGCTCCGACACCCCTTCGAGCGCAAAGTATTCACATTGAATAGGGACGAGGACTGAATCTGCGGCCACCAGCGCATTGAGCGTCAACAGGTCGAGCGCCGGTGGGCAATCGAGCAGTGTGTAGTTGAAGCGATCTCTGATGGGGGCCAGTCTTTCACGGAGGACCTGCTCACGGCCGGGCTTGGCAACAAGTTCGACGTTGGCTCCGACGAGATTCTTGTCAGAAGGAACCAGCTGTATGCCCTCGGCCGGACCCTGAAGGATGAGATCAGCTAACGGAGCATCCAGGATCAATGAATGGTAGAGCGATCGACGCGACGGATCTTTCGGAAAGCCGAAGCCACTTGTCGTGTTCCCTTGCGGGTCGCAGTCGATGACCAGCGTCCACATGTCCTGAGCAGCGAGGGATGCGGCAAGGTTGATGGCCGTCGTAGTCTTGCCAACGCCACCCTTCTGATTGGCAATTGCTATAACACGTCCCATAGTACTTCCAATCAAGAGCAATGAGGATGAGAAGCTATCAGAGGAGATGCCTCAAAGCAAGCATAAACGTGATGTTTCACGTGAAACATGGACTTTGGCAGATAAATTACCCACTCTGTGATGCCGGAATTCAACAACTTACACATCACCTGAGAGATGTATTTTTCCGGCCAGGACTTGCCTATCATGGCTTGCAGGGATTGTGACCAGATTGAACCATTCAACCGTTCTCGCCGTTTCCTTGATCTGCCTGATCTGCTGGTTCCCGACCCAAAGACAGATTATCCCGCCCGGCTTGAGCAGCGCCTCGGCTGCGGGGACCAGTGATTCAAGTCCACCTACCGCCCGAGTTGTAATGATATCGAATCCGCCCGCACCTTCGCTTCGGCAAAACTCCTCAACCCTGGCGCCAAGCACCCGCACCGGCCTCAGATCACAGGCCCTTGCGGCTTCCTTCAGGAACGCCCGCTTCTTGGCCACTGGTTCGAGCAGGGTCACCTCCAACTCCGGGGCAATCAGCTTAACGGCCAACCCGGGGAAACCAGCACCACTCCCGATATCGAGCAGCCGGCCTTGCAGCGGGGCAACTTTGGACAGGAGGAAGCTTTCACCGAAGTGCCTTGTGATGCACTCCTCCTCGGTTCGGATCGAAGTTAAATTGATCTTCCGGTTCCATCGCATCAGGAGATCGAGATAGACAAAGAGCTTGTCAATCTCACCGCCGGAAAGGGAAACGTCAAATGGGGCCAGCAGTTCTAGCGCAGCATTCCTGGAAACCATCAAAAGGCATTGTAGAATACGGCGCGAACTCTGGCAACTGAGCGGAGGGACGGCCCCGCCCGAAATCCCCATGGCCAGCAACCGCCTTTAGCCCGCAAGAAGTGGAATCATTCCATATAATGTTTCACGTGAAACCATCGTCCCCGGAAGCGAGGAACAGCACACTGCGAAACCACCTGTTAGAGCCTATCTAACTAGGCTCCTATCGAACACGCCGTGCCCTTGCCTGCGGCCCCAGCGCAAAACAAAGCCGAATCTGTCGCTCCCTTTGCACCGACATTGCAAGCCCACTCAAAATTTCTGCCGTCGAGGCCAGCTTCGCCGTGATAATCTACCCTGACGGGGCAAAGCTATGGGATCGGCTGTCTTAACACCAACCAGGCCGGAGCGGCCTGGCCATTCGACCCCTCCACCGGGAAGGGGTAACGATGGCCGGCGCGGCGGCGACGGCCCCGACAGAGGCGGGCGTGGCGGACATCCGAATGCACCCCTTCCCGCGGGCGCGTACAAGATTGCCATCTGGGTCGCCATAATTTCGATCACCATGCTCTTTCTTGCGCTCACGGTGGTCATGCTGTTCCGAGCGTTGGAATCAACCGACTGGGTCCACACGGCCGTACCTCCGCTGCTCTACTTCAACACGGCCATCCTGCTCACAAGCAGCCTCACGCTGGAATATTCCAAGAGGGCTTTGCGGCGGGAAGCCGCAAAGCAATTCATCCGCTGGCTGCACATCACCACCGGACTTGGTATCGCTTTCATCGCGGGGCAGCTGATAGTCTGGAGGCAACTGTCTGCACACGGAATTTACATCGCCACGAACCCCAGCAGTTCCTTCTTATACCTTCTTACGGCTGCCCACGGCTTGCACCTGCTGGGCGGCATTCTTGCTCTTTTGTACCTGGTCTTCCGTGCCCGCTCGATCATCAGCACTCCCAGCAAACGAATTGTTGTTGAAATCACGGCCATTTACTGGCATTTTATGGACGGCTTGTGGATTTACCTTCTCGTTCTGCTGGCAGTCAAGCTGTAATGGCGTTTTCCCCCCTGCAAATCTGCTCTTTCAAGATCACAGCCACAAATCGACAGAGTAGTGGTAAAATAGCTAACTTCGATCTCAGGCGCAGTGTGCGTTCTCAAGGTTCGGAGGGGCTCCGAACATAATGTTCCGTAATTGAGGGCATCGAAAGCCCAGGCAGGGCTTTTCGTTTTCGGGTTGCATTGATGGTTCCTACGGGTTTTGTTCGATTGTAGGATAATCCGCACCCCGGTTCCTCCGCCACGACGCCAGCATCGATCCCTGTAGCTTCCCGGATACTTATTCCCGGATGCAGGCGTGCCTTTCGCCCTTCAGGCGCGCGGTGGAATTTACAGCCTCTCCTGCCAATAAGAGGCTTAACGCAAGGGCCAGACAGAGTTGCAAAATGAGTATGGCAGTGGGTAAACGAAACCAGGGCACCGCCCCCAGAAATCTAAATGAAATCCTTCTCGGCAGGCTCAGCGACTATTGGGTACTGACGAAGCCCGAAGTCAATTTTCTTGTCGTGATGAGCACGCTGGCGGGTTACTATGTCGCCCTCCGTGGCCCAATGGATATTTTCCGGCTGCTGAACACGCTCGTGGGAACGCTGCTGGTCGCCAGCGGCACCGGCACGCTGAATCAATATATCGAACGCAGTTCGGACGCCTTCATGCGCCGGACAGCGCGCCGCCCCTTGCCGGCGGGCCGCATCAACGCGGTGGAGGCGCTTATCTTCGGCGTCCTGCTGGCCGTCGGCGGCGGTTTGCTGCTCTGGGTTGAGGTCAACCCGCTGGCCAGCGTTCTGGCGCTCCTCACGCTCATTACTTATCTGCTGATTTATACGCCGCTCAAGAAAAGGACTGCCCTGTGCACCCTGATCGGCGCTTTTCCGGGCGCCATGCCTCCCCTGATCGGATGGGCGGCGGCGCGCGGCAGCCTGAACGCCGAATCCCTGATTCTCTACTCGATTCTATTCCTCTGGCAGTTTCCGCACTTTCTGGCGATTGCCTGGATGTACCGCGAAGACTATTCGCGAGCAGGGCTGCGGATGCTGCCACCGGATGATTTTGACGGAAGCCTGACCAGCCGCCAGATCATCGCTTTCCTGGTGGCCCTGATTGTGGTGAGCTTGGTCCCGCCCCTGATCGGGCAGGTCGGAAAGCTTTACCTGTTCGGCGCGGTGGTGCTGGGCTCCTATTTCCTGCTCCACGGCGCGCGCCTGGCGCGGAACCGGAGCAATGCGCTGGCAAGGCGACTGGTGCTGGCCTCCGTCCTTTACCTTCCGCTGGTGTTCGGCCTCATGATGTTTGACAAGGTTCGGTTCTGACCGTCATGGTCTCTCACATTCCCGCCATCGAAGCCTGTCTCAACACTCTCAGTGCCCTGCTTCTGGCCACGGGATATGTTTTCATACGAAGGAAACAGATTCAGGCCCACAAGTTTTGCATGGTGTCGGCTTTCACCGCATCAGCCGTCTTCCTGATTTTCTATCTGGCCGACCATTATCTGCGCGGGATCGTCTACTTCCAGGGTCACGGAGCGATTCGCACTTTTTATCTCGTACTGCTGGGAACGCACTCGGTTCTGGCGGCAGCCATTGTTCCGCTTGCCCTGATCACGCTCTACCGCGCCTGGCGCCAGCGCTTTGCCCTTCACAAGCGGATTGCACGCTGGACGCTGCCCATCTGGCTCTATGTCTCCGTCACCGGAGTGGTTGTTTACTGGATGCTTTATCACCTCTACCGGCCCGTGTGAGTGGCGCTGCCATGAAATTCAACAACCCTATCCATCGTCTCTCCTGGCGGGCTGGAGCGGTTTGCCGGGTGAACAGGCGCTAATCCGCTTCGCACGGATGCGGGTTTTGTGTTTCAATAGTGGATTGCGGCGCTGGCGGGGCGAGCGGAAAAGCCATACACCGCTCGAACATATTTTCAGCTTCAAAACCATCTTCAGAGGCGAAAGACCATGAACACTTTATTGGCGTGGACGCTGGTGTTTCACATCCTGGGCATTGTCTTCTGGCTGGGGAGCCTTCTTGCAGTCACTCATATTCTGGCCACTGACGCCGACGCAGAGTCGGAAGAAGTCCACGAAGCCCTGAACCGGCTGGAGGGAAAGTTGTTCAAAGGCATTGCCCATCCGGGGGCCATCGTTACCGTGATTTCCGGCGCCATCCTGATCTCAACTAACCCGCAGTATTACCTTCACGCGGCGTGGCTCCACGTCAAGCTGTTCCTGGTGGTGATCCTGATCGCGCTGGACGTGATCACCTACATTCGTGCCAAGGCTTTTCATGCCGGCAAGATCACTCTCCGGCGCAAAGAATGCATGATGCTGCACGGCGGCATCGCTCTGATGTTCATTGGAATTCTGGTTATGGTCCTGATCAGGCCTTTCTAGCAGCAGCCGGTGTTTTCAATTCGTCCTGATACTTTTCGAATTTTTCAATCTGGGAGGAACCTTTGGCAGCAACAAAAATTACCGTCCGCAGCAATGGCTCGATTCGTATTGAAGGTGATTTTGAAATCTGTGACATGGAAGGCGGGGTGTTTGACCTTGCCGGCCGCACGACGATCAGCCTTTGCCGCTGCGGCCATTCGGAAAACAAACCCTTCTGCGACGGGACGCATAAGAAGGTAGGATTTCAGTCTGAAATCAAGGCCCGCGCCTTGCCGCCTCCGGTCCCCAAGCCAACAACTTAGCATGCGGGATACCGACCCAAGGCGCTGCCGCATGTTTCTCTGAACGCCGCCGTCGGTCCAAGAGAGTACGAGGGCTATTTTACCGGCAACGTGTGCATCGCCGTCTTTTCCCACGCTTCCAGGATTCCACCCACGGTCCAGGCCTGGGCAATGCACCCGCGAGGCGTAAACGGCGGGTCGGCGTCATAGATTTCGCCCACCGTTCCTAGTCCCTGGGCCTGCAGATGGTGGACAACCGGAGCAAGGAAGGAAGCTGCGGCTGCAGGATCCTGGTGGATCCTCAGGTGTGCCTTCACAAAGTGTCCCAGCAGCCATCCCCATACTGTCCCCTCATGGTAAGCGCCGTCGCGCTCCGCCTGGTTTCCGGAATAGGTTCCCTTGTATTGAGGATCGTCAGGCGCAAGGCTTCGCAGCCCCGGGGTGGCCTGCAGGTGGCGGCCCACCGCGTCAACGATAACCCGCTGCCTTTCCTCATCGAAGGGGCTTTCCGGCAAGGACACGGCAAAAATCTGGTTGGGCCTTAGCGAGGCGTCGTTGCCTTCCGGGCCGTCCAGCACGTCAAAGCAATATCCCGCCGGAGCGTTCCAGAACCGCTCAAAACCCTTGATGGCGTCCTGCGCCAAATGCTGGAAGTCGTCTCCCGGGCTCTCGAGTTCGTCCGCGAATTCTTTCATTGCCGCCAGCGCGTTCAGCCACAACGCGTTGATCTCCACCGGCTTGCCGATTCGCGGTGTCATCACCTGGTCGCCGACTTTGGCGTCCATCCAGGTCAGTTGCAACCCCTCCTGCCCCGCGTAAAGCAGCCCGTCGGCGCGATCCAGGTGAATGTTGTATCGCGTACCGCGCATGTAGGCGGCGATCATTTCGCAGAGGACGGGAAAAACCTGTTTCAGAAAATCCCGGTCGCGCGTGTGGCTCCAGTAGGCGCGCACGGCCTGGAAATACCAGAGGGTGGCGTCGACCGTGTTGAATTCGGGCTTCTCTCCTGATTCCGGAAAGCGGTTCGGAAGCATGCCGCCGTCGGCAAAACCGGCCCAAGCCAGCAGAATGCTGCGGGCCACTTCCGGCCGGCCGGTTGCCAGCGCCAGACCCGGCAGCGCAACCATGGTGTCGCGCCCCCAGTCGCTGAACCAGTGGTAACCCGCAATCACCGTGTATCCGTCCGTGTCTTTCACCTTCCGCTTCACCACAAACTGGTCTGCGGCCAGCGCGAGCTGGTCAAACCAGTTTGGAACCTGAACGCCGCGGTGCGCCTCATGAAATTGCTCCAGCAGCGTTTTGGCCCGCTGATCGTAGCGATCGAGGGCCGATTGCTCGTCAAGGCTGGGCTGGGCGTCGGTACTGGCGACCATCAGGACCGAATCGCCCGGCTTCAGTTCCGCCACGAAGGTCCCCGCGTGCAGATGGTCCTCCTGGTGATTCATACCGCGCCGCGCTTCCACCGTGAGCTCAAACGCGCGGTACCACTGGTGACACGGATCAACCATGGCTGTCGAGCTCAGCACATAGAAGGGCACCGCTCCTGCGAAGGCATTCACGCATAATCCGTGCTCAACCCGGGTGATCCCCATCCTCCAGTTGCCGGCGCGGGTCAGGTTGTGGAAGTCGCGATAGTTCACCAGCGCCTTGATGGTAAGCTTCACGCTTTCACTGGCGCGTTCCAGGCGGTAGCGGATGTAGGTGGTGTTCGCGCCGTGTTCCATCCAGATCTTTTTGCTCACCAGCGCGTCGGCGCAGGCATAGGTCCACACGGGACTCATGCCCTCGAGGTGAAACTCCTCGATTCTGCGGTAGCCCTGGGGTTCAATCACCCCGCTGCGCCAGCGATTGGTCGCCAGGGGATAAGGCCGGCCGTCGTATTCG
>JAJXZM010000601.1:0-847 GCA_021780055.1 Acidobacteriota bacterium | reverse complement strand
CCGGGGGCTGCAAGGTCGCAATCAGCAGACCGTGATAGCGGCGCGTGAGCTGCCCGCCCACCGTGCCGGAGGCAAAACCGCCCAGCCCGTTGGTTACCAGCCACTCGCGCGACTCCGAAGCTTCAATGTCGCCGCAAATTTCGCGGCCAAAACTGATCAGGGGTGTACACGTCGTCGTATTGGCATCATCCATAAGGTACCTGTCGGTATTCTGCCGTAATGTTTGAGGTCCAGCGGCGCGAGCCCCACACAAGGCTCAACCATAACGCCACAGAGGCTTGCGGTCAATTGTTGGAATGATGCGGCGATCCTGTGTTACAAAACCTTCAGCAGCCCACGCCGCTTTGCTGCAGCAGCTTGGCCACCAGGCCCGTCCAGCCGGTCTGGTGGCTGGCCCCGATGCCCGCGCCGTTGTCGCCGTGGAAGTATTCGTTGAACAGAATCAGGTCGCGCCAGTTGGGATCGGTCTGGAACGTTTCGGTACCGCCATAGACCGGCCGGCGCCCGTCGGCGCTGCGCAGGAAGATCCGGCACAGGCGCTGAGAGAGCATGCGCGCCACCTCCCACAGCGTCAGCATGTTGCCGGAGCCCGTCGGGCACTCCACCTTGAGATCGTCGCCGTAATAGTAGTGATACTTTTGCAGCGATTCGATGATCAGGAAGTTGACGGGAAACCACACCGGCCCGCGCCAGTTGCTGTTGCCGCCAAAAAGCCCAGTAGTTGATTCGGCCGGCTCGTAATCCACCGAGTGCGTGTGCCGGTCCAGTAGCAGCGAGTAGGGGTGCGCCTCGTGATACTTCGAAAGCGCGCGGATTCCGTAGGGCGATAGGAACTCGTCTTCGTCCA
>JAJXZM010000079.1 GCA_021780055.1 Acidobacteriota bacterium | reverse complement strand
CTGGCTCGGGGAGTATTTGTCCGAACTGGCGAAGAACCGAACCTCCATGCTTCGTTGCGTCTATTGGAGCGTATGATCCCCGGTTTCCACGTCGGCGGTAAAACCGCGCTGGACTGGTACGGAGTGCGCCATTACGTTGCCCAGCAGGAGCAACTCCACCTTTACGGTGCGAATGCGGTCAAACTGCCCACCTGGTTCACCGAGCGTTTTCCGGCGGAATACCACCGCAAGCGACTCTTTACCGAGCCGACGGAAAAGCCGCTCCACGTCGCGGCGCTCGAAGGACGCGAGGGTGCGCCGCTGGTTTCAGCGCCAGAGCGGGCGATGCTTGAGCTGCTCAGCGAGGTTGGAGTTCGTCAGCCGCTTCAGGAAGCGAAAGAGTTGATGGAAAGCGCCTTCAACCTGCGCGCCGAAGTGCTGCAAGAGTTGCTGAAACGCTGCACAAACGTCAAAACAGTCAGACTCTGTCTTCAACTGGGACGTGCATCTTCGCTTCCTTGGGCGCAGAAACTTGATGCCGCAGAACTACCCACCGGTAGTGCGCGGCCCTGGGTCGCACGCTCCTCAGATGGACTACTGGTGCTCAAGCCATGAACCAAATCTATCTCGACACGGCGAGGCTGCTGACGCAGGTCGCGCCCATTGTTTTTCAGGATGGTGTTTTTGCTCTCAAGGGTGGCACGGCCATCAACATGTTTGTGCGCGACTTGCCGCGCCTATCTGTCGATCTCGATCTGGTCTTTCCTGACCATACGCTGCCGCGTGAGGCGGCTCTGGCCAGCATCAACGAAGCAATACGCAACGCCGCGGAGCGCCTGAATGCTCGGGGATTCTTGACGCATACCGTCGCATCGGCCGACGCCGGAGAAACCAAGCTGCTGATTCGGCGCGGCGCCATCGAAGTGAAAGTCGAAGTGAACTTCGTGATGCGCGGAACCGTGTATCCGGTTCGCATGGCTACCCTCGTCCCCAAAGCGCGTGAAGCGCTGATGGCCGATCTTGAGCTGCCGGTCGTCTCGACCGAAGATCTCTATGGCGGCAAGTTGGTCGCCGCGATGGACCGGCAGCATCCCCGCGACCTGTTTGACTGTATGCAGCTCTTCGCGCATGAAGGGATTACACCGGCCATCCGGCGCGCATTTGTTGTTTACCTTGCCTGCCATAACCGTCCGGTTCATGAAGTGCTTTTCCCGGTCTCCCGTGACATTAGCCAGGAATATGAGCGGACGTTCAAGGGAATGACCGCTGAGCCGGTCGCTCTGGAGGAGTTGATCGCTACGCGGGATCGCCTGATTCACGAGCTGCAAAAGGGGCTGGATGCGGACGAACGCAAATTCCTGATTTCGTTTGTGCGCAATCAGCCGGAGTGGAATCTGTTGGGAACAACGCATTTCCCCGATCTGCCGGGAATTCGCTGGAAACTGAGCAACCTGGAAAAGCTGGCCAAGCGCAGTCCACAAAAGTTCATGGCACAAGCCAGTGTGCTCGAAAGCCGTTTGACGCATTAGCTTTGTATTGTGGATACATGGGGACAAGAAACCGTCGAGCGCTCAATGGCTGAGGCCCAAAAGGCGCTGGCCGCCGCCAACAGCGACTTCAAGAGCAAGATAACGGGTGCCTGGGGCAAGCTGATCGGAGCTTGGGGTCACCTGTTGTGGAGCGTCTTTGCTGGCGGCCTCCTTAGCGGCTTTGGCCTGCTCTTCCTGGGCTACTGGTTAGGTAAACATCTATGAATCTATAATCTGGACTTGATTTTGGGCGAGTGCAAGTGCCTGATTTTACTTATGCGCAACCAACTCGATGGAGAAAAGGGGATGAACTCTTCAGCTCAGCATTATGCGGCTGTATTGAAACGCAGGAACGTAAAAAAAGGAGCTAGGTCCGATTACGATCCCTGTATAGGCCAACCTGTGCTTGACTGCGACCTGGGCAGTTTGCCGAGTACGCCCCTGATTGGGTGGATGCGCTTCAATCCACTCGGTCCAACAATGTCAGCTTTGTTCTATGTGCCCGTTCCTGAAGCAAAAGAGGCACTTCTTACTTTCCGATTTGATAACCCCTTCGAGCACCAGCACGCAGCGTTCGGCGTGATGCCGGGTGATGTCACCGCTGCGCAAATCGGCGCATTTGCTCTCATGCTGTTCACTGCCAATGGCCACAATTCCTGCCCGCTCTTCGGATCTCTTCCGACGTCGATTTCACACAAAGGCAACTGGTACGGAGAAGCCTTAGCACCAAAGTTCGATCGGGAAATCACACACGCGTTGTTCAAAGCTGCCGCACACACGGTCTGGCCCCCGGATATCTCCGCCACCTGCGAACTCTATAGGCGTTATAAAGGAGATCCATGGGAGAGAACAGCAGCAGAATTTGATGCTAGCCTACATGCCGCATCGACCGTGCAAGCCAGGGAAGAGAATGCCGTATTCGATGAGGCACTGTTTGATGAGTGGTTCGAACTCGTGACAGATCCGGAGCATGTGCGATCAGAACGTGCTGCCTTCTCTGCAGCATGGCAGGGCGCGATCGACTTTAGGAATGGGAAACATAAATGAAAGGCTTTGTGAATTCTTTTTTGTCAAAACCATATATCCGAATTGCTGACGGCCTTGCTTTTCCATGTAGCTAATCCTCCTTCTCCTCCGAGGTTCAAGTGAGGGATCGCCGCTAGGGCAACTTCGCGTAGCGTCCTCGCCACGGACGAAAAGCACTGCAAACGCTTCCCGGTTGTCTCATCGATATAGAGCGCACGGTTTACTTCGATCATCACCGCGGCAAGGTTACGTTGTTTCCTGTAATGGCGCATGGGAACGAGAGCGCCGGCAAACGGGGAGTTCAGTTTCACAGTCCAACCCGAAGTGCCAAATGCGTCGAACAATGCGTCTGTCAGTTGGGGCGGTGTGTGAAACTCGTCTGTACCAATGCAAATGTCTGGACGGTCCGGCTTCTGGTCCCAATCGCACGGAAGAGGATGAGATGGAAAGCTATGCGCGTCGATCATGAGAGCCTGGCCGTGGTCGTCAAGAGCCTGTTGTACGGCCTCGGTCAGCCGGTGGTGATGTGGTAGGTACCAGGTGTTCATCAGTTCCTGGCGCTGGGCTGCCGGAAGAGAATGACGGAGCTGTTGCCCATCAGAAGTGCGTTCGTAAACGGCTCCCATTCCACGTGAGGCCATGATTTCTAAAGAGTCTTCTTCGAACCTCTCCACGTCCACGACCAGGCGGCTGACAGGGGAGCGGAGTACCCGTTCCTCAGGAACGCCTTGTGTAAACAGGTCGAAAGTCCAGTGATCGGTCATGCGGAGCAGTTCAGACTTCAACCCCTCATCGTTCAGCAGAAGCTTGCTTCTCTCTGAGGGCGGAATGAAGGTCGAGTCGTGAGGCACATGGAACAGAACCCAATCCGGCAAGGCTGGTGTACCGAACGCACGCAGAGTGGGAGCGGATGAGTCGGCCGCATCCACTCCGCCTGAGTCTGTTCTATCTTTGCTAAACATGAACTCGCACTCCTTCCGATACCGTTTCCTCCCAGGGAAGAGCAACATCGGTTCTGCCAAAATGCCCATAGGCTGCAGTTGGGTAGTAGATTGGCCGCAGCAGGTTGAGATCTCTGATGATCCCCTGCGGGCGCAAGTCGAATTCGCGGGAAAGTTCCGCTGCAATGTCGCGCCGTGGATCACTCTCAGTCCCGTAGGTCTCCACAAGAAAGCTGACCGGCTCGGCAACGCCGATGGCGTAGGCCAGTTGAACCAGCGCCCGCCGTGCCCATCCACGCTCAACAACCTGTTTGGCCAGAAAACGTGCCATGTAGGCTGCAGATCGATCTACTTTTGAAGGGTCCTTGCCGGAGAAAGCCCCTCCCCCGTGCGGAGCCGCTCCACCGTAGGTGTCCACGACGATCTTGCGGCCCGTCAGTCCTGTATCGCCCTTGGGACCGCCCGTGACAAACCGCCCGGTAGGGTTGATGTAGGTGCGAAAGGCCGTACTGCGCAACTCCGCAGGAATCACCGGGTCGATAATGTACTGTTCGACGGAATCGCGTAGTTCGTCAATATCGATGGAGTCATCGTGCTGTGTGGAAAGTACTACGCTCTCAATCGCGACCGGCAGCCCATCACGGTACCGGAAAGTTACTTGCGACTTGGCGTCCGGTTGCAGCCAAGGCAACTGCCCACTGCGCCGCACTTCGGCTTGGTGGCCTACCAACCGGTGCGCATACAGGATTGGCGCGGGCATTCGTTCGGGTGTTTCATCCGTTGCGTAACCGAACATCATCCCCTGATCGCCGGCGCCCAGCACACCATCGCTCCGGTCCACTCCCTGGCTGATGTCCTGTGCCTGCCAGTTAAACCGAATCTGAACCTCGCAGAGTTCAGGATCGATGCCGGTTTCCGCACTTCTATAGCCGGTTTCGCGCAGCACTTCACGGACCAGCAATTCAGCTTGTGAGCGCACAGCATGGAAGTCATGCGGGTTGCGCGTCTTGAACTCTCCGGCAACAATCACGCACTGATCTGCCAGCATGGTTTCGCAGGCTACGCGAGCCTGCGGGTCATGCGACAGAAAGGCATCCAGGATGCGGTCCGAGATGCGGTCGGCAAGTTTGTCGGGGTGCCCTTCAGAAACAGATTCTGAAGAGAAAAGGCCATTACGAACTGTCACTGTCAATCTCCTTTTGGCGGCGTTCCGTTGGTTGTTTATGGCTGCTGGCAGTTGCCTCTGGTTAGGTAATGCGCGGCTGTTGCGCTGCCCGGCACTGGTCGCAGGGTGCTTGGGCACTGAACCAAGGGCAATGGATCAATGCGCCTTTTGCCTCGCTCCAGTAGTTGGAGATGGGCCTGTGGATGCGCCCCGTTTCACATTTACGGCAAGGAATTCCGTCGCAAATGCAGACGACAGCGACGACAGCCTCCTCCGTTTGGCTGGCGGTCGGCAAATCGTCATTGCGCACGGCACCGCGGTATTCATGACACACCTCGCACCGAACGAGACCGCGAGGAATGGCCGCCGGGGAGGAATTCGCGGGTGCTGCACGATGTTTGAGGACGGAGTGGTGCTTCGGCTCGTTCGAGATGGACTTCGTCATTAAACTTCTCCTCTTTAGCCGAATTTGACTGAGCGTCCGGGTCGGCAAGCTGGATTCAAATCCCCCTGGGTCGTTCGCCATCATGGCAGGTAGACCGGCCCATTTACCTCACTTCAACAAAATTAACTGCGGCAACCAATCGGGGCCGACCCAAACGAATGCATCTTGTTGCATTCGTCTTGACAGATCTCTCGCTATTTCAACGTCAATACCGAATATGAGAAAGCTGGCTTCACTAGGCCATCCGCTCGATGGATGTTTCCCAACTCCTTCAATAAAGGCTAGATTTCGTTCAATCAGTTCCCGCCGCAAGGAAGTGTGGCGTTCTGCATTTGCAGGGTCATCGAGAGGCTTGCTATTGGGATTGCAGGCAGTGATATATGCGCTAGATTCTGAGCAGTTCCTCTTGCACGCAGCAGCCAAAGCGGCGTTTGGCTCACCAATTCTGAGCGTGAAGGGAGAGTCCCCGAAGACATGGTATTCAGTCTCCAGGAATGCCAGAATCGTGTTGCGGTCAATAAGTGACTCTGAAAACACAAAACCCTCCAGAATGGAGGGCCGACGGCGTTTCCGCTTAGTTGCCCCTTTAGGGAGCCACATCCGCTTTCGCGTCCACCTTGCCCGGTTGGCAGGTTGGCATGGGCGTCGGCCCATTTCTTAATGTTGCCCGAAGCGTAGCACACTACCTCGCCCAAATGCAAATCAGCAGGAAATTCGGTAATGGTGTAGTTTCCGGATTGCCTACGACTCTCCGAGAACCTGCTGTTTGAAGTGCTAGGATTCTGCTACCATGCTGGACGTGTTGATCATGGCTCATTCCGCATCATGAAGCCATTTCGGCTCCACTTGTTAAGCCAGTAATAAACCGAATCAGGCACCTCCACACTGCCTTTGTCAGGATCAAGATGCTGCTTGTAGGCCGCTGCCTCTGCCGCATTCACTACCTCGGTGAAGGTGAGCCAGCGAGCCTTCTCCGGCTCGCCGCCTAGTTTGACGATCAGTTTATACATGAATTCTGCTTGCGGACCACTCAGTTGGTCAGGCCGCTTAATCAGGCGAAAGCGGTTATATCTTCGATCGATGACCATCAGTTCTCCTGCCGGGTAGGCTCGACCTTGTTTGGTGTACCTGAGCGGAAATTCTCGACCATTCGCGGCGGCGGTGCTTGGGACATGGGCTGAATGACCGGCTAACCTGAAACTGCACCACCACCGATAATTCAGGGCAAAGTTCAAGACGGTATTCACGCCAGTTTTGTATTCGGTGCCGCTCTGCTTGAAGAGAATCGAGATACGTGCTCTTAGCTATTCCTCAGCTCATCCTCTGTGACTTCGGATAGAATAAGCTCCCCGCGGCCACTGCTGTTCATGTTGTGAATCTCCATGGCCGAGGGGATACCCTCGTGACGCAGTTGGAGAACATACTCATCGTATGAGACTGGATTCTCTGGAGGCTTTCCACCATAGCTTATTCGAGGGGTTGTGGGCTCAATTTTCTGGATGAACTCAACGGCCTTTTCCTTGGTTTCGAAGTCGTCAACTCTAAATGGTGGAAACCCGTCGACGTTTCGCCGTGTTGTAACAGCCCATACTTTTCTAACGCCTTTTGTCGCAAGTTGCAGGTCAAGAATAAACACGCGATCATCCCGATACATTGCACCTTGCCAAAGAACCATCTCAGTCCCCCTTTCAAAGTATCGCTGCCGTCAAATGCAAACGATTCGCGGTGACCTACCTATAGGCCCACCGTCGCAATCACTGAACTGTTTCAGAATCCCTATCCTGTTTGATTTCTTCCATTGTTTCCTCGACGGTCGCTTGGCCGAGAAGCATCTTGGACATTCTCTCGTGAACCTTCTGGTTGAAAATGGGTTCCCGCAAAAGATCTCGCTTGATGTCCGCATAGTCCGCTCGGCTGCGCGGGATGACAGCATCAAATGCCTGTTCAAATCCTGCCCAGCCAGAAGCGAGGAACGCTTTCGAAATCATGGAGTAGTTTTCCGTACCAACCGTCTTCGGCCCGGGTATTGAATCCATATTTTGAACGAGCCGCAATAACTGGAGCGTTAGGGGATCGGTGGGTGGGAATTTGATTGCATGAAGGAACCAGGGCAGAGTCGCCGCTTGCTTCTGCTTATCCGCGAGTGCTTGGTCGATATATTCAAGTTCCTTGCAGGCTGAATCGCTCTTCGGATCGAGTTCGAGGGAGGCATTGTAAACACCCCTTGCTTCCAAAAGGCGCCCCAGATCAATAAGTGCAGAGCCCTGCCCACGAAGTGCCCGCGCCGTGACTGCCGGAGGTGCCCACGGGCGAATGGTACTGGCTGCACGGTACGCTTCGAGTGCCTCTTGGTGGCGTCCGAGACGATTGAAAATGTAGCCACGTTGGATCCAAAGAATCGGATGGTCTGGCTCCAACTCTAGCCCCTTTTCAACACAGACAAGTGCATTGTCAAACCGCCCTTCCGAGACGCTCACATCGGCTAGTTGCCACCAAAGCTTGGAGAAGGAGACTGTTGTCCATAAGATCGACTTCTCATGATCGGATCTTCGCCTGCCAGCATAGGCTAGAAACTCATCCTGGTCCCAAAACGCCCCGCGGACTTGTTTGTCGTCCTCTTCGATCGGCTTCCAGTGTGGCGGCATTGATGAAAGCGCGTGTTCGATCAGTTCGCGAGCATCTCTCATTCTGTTCTGGCTTAAGGCCGCTGCTATTGACTCGTGTACTTGGTCCCAGACAGGCATTTCGGTCCTCTGGCGTGAATGTTAAATGATAAGAACCAGTTTAGACGCGGTATGTCGTCGAGAGAAATTCTGGTTTCACGCTAACCGCCAATAGGCGCGACGAAATCGGATATGTCCTAAGACATCGACAAGTCCCCGCCAATAGGTAGAGCACTCCGAAGACGCTGCGCTCAAGGGCGATCAACTCGCCCTTGAGCTGAACGGATCAGGACTACTCCTCGTCCGCCCCGTCGCTGGGATCGTCAGCGGCTTCGACCTTAGAGAGACGCCGGATGCTCGAAGCGTGGATTTCGGCGATGGTGTACTTGACCTGCTGGCCCTTGACGGCTTCTTCGATCACGCGATACTTGATCTTCCCCTCCAGGCTGACGAGCTGGCCCTTCTGGAGCGATTTGGCGAAGTTGGCGAGATTGCCCCAGGCGTAGACGGTGCCATTCGGTGCGGGTTTCGTACTCGCCCCGCTCGTTCTTCCAGCTCTCGCTGGTGGCCAGGCTGAGGACGGCGTAGTCCTTCTTGTTCTGCGCGGTCTTGGCTTCTGCATTTTTGCCGAGGCGGCCGATGAGGATGACTTTGTTGAACATGGTGTAGCTCCTTTTTCTGAAAGTTTGTCCGCTGGATGCGGTACATGCTTGCCCGGAGGGTGTGCCGTCGCGGCCCACTCCCAAGGCGAGTGGAAGAGATTTGTGGAAGGGGACCAGAGCTTGTCTCGGGGAAGGAGTCCACACCGGAACGGCGAAGAATCTCTGGAGCGAGAGCGTGCGTCCGCAGGGCGTGGGTGTTCTGAGCGCGGCACGCTGAACGCAAACAGAAAGGCAAACCGAAGTGAAGCAAACCTGTTCAATATCCGCATGCCGCCGTTGAGATTGCAGAGGCAACGCAGCAGCAAGATGGAGCTGTCGGGGGATGGCCGTAGAGTTCTTCCGAGCGGGAGTATGTGGGCGAGTACATGCGCGGACATGGCGCTTACCGCTTCGCCCAGGCTCTCGCCTTTGTCATTGTCCGGTGAATGTAGGCAGCGCGCCGGGAGGGGTTGGGATCGCGCGACAGGTAGTTGCACTCAAGGGCTGAGGCAATCGCATCGTCCGGCATCCTGAGCGAGATGGCGGCGACACAGAAGGCGATGTCGGCGGCGGCGGGGCGGTCATGGAACTTGACCGCGTTGCGAAAGCGCTCCAACGAGAGGCACGAATAGGCAGGTTGGCCGATGGTGGATACCGGCTTTGACTGAAGCTGGGCTGCTCGCGCCTCCCGCTCTTGCTCTTGAAGCTGATAGAGCTTCGTCACCTCAAGACGCAACCGCGATGCATTGCTGAACACTGTGCCGGGGCACGACCGCAACAAG